>CADBOL010000241.1 GCA_902796295.1 Oscillospiraceae bacterium | reverse complement strand
GATTTTATAATCGTCGCCGTATTTTTTCTGATAGGCGCCCTCTTTGGCTTTTTTGAGCTGAACTCCGGTATTCTTGTCAAATTCGTCGTCACAGCCGGTCAGACTCTCGGCATAAGCGGAGAGATTGCCCTCAAAAGCGGTGAAGAAAACCTCATCGTCAAAGTACGTGTCGCCGTAAACCTGGGCTCTTATCTCCCTGACCTTTGCGGCATACTGCGAAAAGATTGAATCATAATTGTCAAAGCCGTTATTCTCCTCGAGAAGCGCCTCAAAATACGGATACATCGTCTCGATAAGTTTTCCCTTCAGAGTTCCGTCATCTTTAAGGTCGGCTTCATTTTTAAGCTCTTCGTTATTATAGCCCTTGAGCTCCTTGCGGGCTTTACTGTCCATATCCGGAGTATAGTTATCAATATACATTTCCGGGTAAATATAATATTTGCGGATAAAATCGCCGAATTTGCCGTCTTTGCTCAGAAGAGTGTCTTTATATGCGTTATAACCGTCACCGGTCTGGACTATTGTGTCAACATAGGCAACCGCCATTTTCTCGGGGTCGAGAGCTATGTATCTTGATGTGTAGGCGTAAAATGTCAGCGCCGCAAGCGCTACAGTTACAACCGCTACGGCGATTATGCCGTAAAGCTTATAGTTGAATTCTCTTTGTTTATCAGCCATATTCTCCTCCCCTTTCTCAGTCATTGCCGGCTGTTTCGCCGGATTCTTCGGAAGCTGCGAGAGCGCGTCTTTCCATAAGCTCTCTGACTATTCTCTCTTTCTTTTCGCCTACCATATCATAGAAGAGAATCGGAAGCCCCTGGAAAATGACAAACACAGCGGGAATAATCGTATAAATCATAAGGAACTTGTTGAGTGTCGCGTCGCTCTGAGCGGCGTAGGCAACATTTGCATCCGTGGAAACGAGATAGCCCGACCAGGTGTAGAGAAGCCAGGGGCCGAGCGCCTTTGTGAAGGCGGAGGCAACCTTTGCGAAAAGGCCGTAGCCTGCATAGGCGGTGCCCTCCTGTCTCTTGCCGGTCTTCCACTCAATCTCATCCACACAGTCCGCAATCATGATATTCGGGGTGACGTTTGTGTTGCCGTGCTGGATTCCGCAGAAGAAATTGAGGATCAGGAACGGAACTATCAGAGCGGTTCTGAAGCCGATACCCGTCGCGACAAAATAAAGAATAGCGAGCGAGGTTGCTCCGTAAACGCAGAATATGATGAATGTCTGCTTGGTGCTGAATTTTTTAAGAACAAAATTTACGAGGAGCGTACCCACCGCGGTGCCGATTCCCATCGGCAGCAGCAGCGCGAGTTTTAAATCTTTGGAGCCGAGAAGATAAATCGCTATATAGAGAGAAACAGTACCGTAAACTCCCCTGCCGAAACCGGTTAGCTTGGTCAGCGAAACCATGAGCAGGTTTTTGTTTGTGAATACAACCTTCACGGCGTCTTTGAGCGAGACCTTCTCTCTTGTAAACGGAACTCTCTCTTTGTTATTCACAAAGAATATCATTACAAAAATAATGAAACCGAGAGCACAGACAGCGGTCGAAATAATCAGGTCGAGACCCTGTGCCTCGGCGTTTTTAAACTGCTGCTGACCCATAAGTGATTTCATGATGATACCGACTACCATTACAACCACCATACCGCCGGACTGACCGACACTCTTCATAAAAGAGGCGATTGAAATGGCGCTTGACCTCTCGGAGGGCTCAGGCGAACAGAGGGCTCCGAAGCACTCTGCCGGTCTTTCGACCGCGCAGCCGATTGCCGTGTAGAGGGAGTAAACAACATACATCCACACTATCGCGAGGGTCTGATTGCGCGTATCGGGCGCAACAAAGATGAGCATGGCGATAATTGCCATCGGGATTGAACCGAAACCTATCCAGGGCTTAACCTTACCGAGTTTCGTGCGGGTATTGTCGATAAGGAAACCTGTAACCAGCTCAATTACTGCGCCTATGATACCGGCACAGAGGAATACGGTTGAAATACTGCTCGAAATAACAGAGCTGTCAAAGCCCTTGCCTTTGAACGCAAAATCCGCAAAGAAAGTCTGCGTATAATCCGGCATCCATCCTGTAAGAAGCGCCACACCGAAAAGACCGATACCGAAGGTGATTATTTCGGATTTTTTCATGTATTTTTTCTTTTGTTCTTCCACTTATTCTGCCCCTTTCAATCCGGAAAACCGGATATAATAGATTTATTATAAACCAAACCGAGCAAAAAAACAATATTACATTATCGAAAACTCACCCGGGACGCCGAAAAAAGCATCAGGCTATTGACTAAAATAACCTTTTGTAATAAAATAAAAATTGGTTTTAATCCTATTAAATACTATGGAGGGATAATCCATGACAAAGAAAAGATGGCTGCTCGCGATAATACTCACATTCGCGCTCGTTGCCTCGCTTTTCACAACCACGGCGTTTGCCGATCTGCTTCCGAATGACGGAGTTCCCGCCGAACAGGCCGAAACCGCCGTAACGCCCGAGCAGGAGCCCGGCGTTGATGCCGAAGATCAGGACGATGAAAACACCGCAGTGCTTGTTGCCGAAGCTCCCGATGAAGCCGCGGCAGACACAGACGTAACCGTACCCGAAACCGAAACTCCGGCACCCGAAGGCGAAGAGGTTCCCGTTGAGATTTCGCAGGAGGAAGCGGAGCTTCTCATCGCAAAGGAATCCGAAGGTGACGCCTTCACTCTCGGCGAAGGAGAAGACGCTGTTGACTATGACCTCGCAGACGGCGACTCCGCCGCGGAATATGTTGACGGATACGCCGATAACATCTCGGCCGACCCCAATTTCGACACACACATCAAATCCGCGATAGCAAAGGTTCGTGAATCCATAGGCAGTTATGCTACAGCTCTGTCTCTGCTGCCCGCTGTTATAGCGATTCTGCTCGCACTCATCACAAAAGAGGTTTATTCCTCTCTTATCGTCGGTATACTTATCGGCGGCGTTCTCTACGCCGGCGGTAACCCCGTAGGCACCCTCAACCACGTCGTTCAGGACGGATTTATCTCAAATGTGGCTGACAGCTGGAATGTCGGTATTCTCATTTTCCTTGTCATTCTCGGCACAATAGTCGCAATTATGAATAAGGCGGGCGGCTCAGCCGCATTCGGCCGCTGGGCCGTAAAGCACATCAAATCAAGAGCGGGCGCCCAGATTGCTACCATAGCGCTCGGTGTGCTCATCTTTATCGATGACTATTTCAACTGCCTTACAGTCGGCTCGGTTATGAGACCGGTAACCGATAGCCATAAGGTTTCAAGAGCAAAGCTCGCTTATCTTATTGATGCTACAGCAGCTCCTATATGCATCATTGCGCCTGTATCTTCATGGGCTGCAGCCGTATCCGGTTTTGCACCTGAAGGCACAAATGGTCTTATGTTGTTTATCAGGGCGATTCCTTATAACTATTATGCCCTCTTAACAATTCTCATGATGGTTCTTATGGCAGTATTCAAGCTTGAATACGGTCCTATGGCACGCCATGAAATCAATGCAAAGAATGGTGATATTTTCACTGTTAAGGCTCCCGTAGCAAGTGAAGAGGATAATGTTGAGAAGAAGGGTAAGGTTATAGATCTTGTTCTTCCTGTAATTATTCTTATCGTATGCTGCATTATCGGAATGATTCACACCGGCGGTTTCTTTAGTGGTGAATTAGAGGGCAGTTTCTTCGATAAATTTGTAACCGCCTTTGCCGACAGCGATGCATCTGTCGGACTTGCATATGGTTCTTTCGGAGGAATCGTTTTTACGGTAATACTCTATCTTGTCAGAAAAATATTGAACTTCAAGGACTGCATGACTTGCGTGGAAGAAGGTTTCAAGGCAATGGTTCCTCCTATTACTATTCTTACACTCGCATGGTCTTTGAAGGCAATGACAGACTCTTTAGGCGCTGCAGAGTTTGTAGCCAGAATCGTTGAGAGTCAGAAGGATAAGTTCATTGGAATTCTTCCTGCTGCTATTTTCCTTATT
>CADBOL010000240.1 GCA_902796295.1 Oscillospiraceae bacterium | reverse complement strand
TGATTCTCTCGCCTCTGTAAATCAGTCCTTTTTCGTAGAGCTTGCAGAATACCTCGCGGACCGCTCTGCTGCAGCCCTCGTCAAGAGTGAAACGCTCTCTGTCCCAGTCACACGAGGAGCCCATTTTCTTGAGCTGCTCGATAATCCTGCCGCCGTATGTTTCCTTCCACTTCCAGGCTCTCTCAAGAAATCCCTCTCTGCCGAGATCTTCTTTTGTCAGTCCTTCCGCCTTCATGGCCTCGACAATCTTTGCCTCTGTAGCTATTGAGGCGTGGTCGGTGCCGGGAAGCCACAGGGTATCATAGCCCTGCATCCTTCTCCATCTGATGAGAATATCCTGCAAAGTGTTGTCAAGGGCGTGGCCCATATGAAGCTGACCCGTGATATTCGGAGGCGGGATAACTATGCTGTAAGGCTTCTTTTCGGGGTCAACCTTCGCGTGGAAATATTTGCCCTGAAGCCAGAAGTCGTAAATCCTGTCTTCCACATTTTTGGGATCATACTGTTTTGCAAGTTCTTTTGCCATATATATTCCTCCGTTCAGAGTATCGATTAACTGTTTGAATAAATAAAAAAACCCGTCTCAGAAAACTGAGACGAGACAAAATCCCGCGGTACCACTCAAATTGCACTTAAAAAGTGCCGCTCAAAAGCATTAACGCTGCGAAACGGGGAAGGTCTAATCACCATCGGGCTTTCTTCTTCCCGGCTCAGGGGCTACGGCGTGAGAAGGTCTTTACCGGCTCGCACCGACCGCCGGCTCTCTGAAAAAACGGTTTCTCCGCTCTCCCCGTCACTGTCTTTACTCACGGATTTTAACACAGTTAAAATTAAATGTCAATATTATAAAACATAAAATAAAACCCGCAATTGCATAAAAAAACCCGGAGCACTTCACCACGGGCAGCAGGTAAAGTGCTCCTCAGTAGGTTCGTCGGCAAAATTGATACATAAAATATCGGGAGGTCAGACGCGCCTACTATGGCAAATTTTATCACACGAATAAACCTTTGTCAATTTATCACCGCTCAAAATTAAAGATTTTTTAATAAAGTGACAATAATTTCAAATATATTCTTGACCGATATGATGAGATTTGATATGATAAACTGAATAAGAATTTATGCTTACGGCGGTGATTCAATGAGCAAATTCGGCGACAAAATAAAAGACATTGTGGGAATAGAGGGCAGATTCGGTGAATGGCTTGCCCCGAAAGCGCACTACACGAGCGCCAATATCACAATAGGCGGCGCGGGATATCCTCTCGGGCAGTTTCATCAGCAGTTCCTCGCCTATGTCGAGGGAATGAAAACGGGTATGGCCGGCAGGATCACCCTGATTGCAGGTCTGTGGGATGCTGTCAGTGACCCGGTTATGGGAATACTGACCGACAGGACAAAATCGCGTCTCGGCAGACACAGGCCTTATCTGATTATTTCGGCGATTCCCTTCGCGCTCGCCTATCTCACCAAGTGGACCTCATTCGGCATTTCAGCGCAGGGCAATCCTAACGCAACCTGGCTGTGGTATCTGTTTTCGTCAATCTTTTACTGCACCTGCATGACCATGATGTCGATTCCTCACGAGGCCATGCTTCCGACCGTCGCTCCCGGCTATTTCGAGAGAACCCAGTTTAAAATAGTCGAATACGCTATGAACTCCGTCGGCCAGGTCACGTCATACGTCTTCACGGCGCTCGCTCTGAGCGGCTTCAATGTCAAGACGGCACTCGTCGGTCTGCCGACACCCTCGCCTGCCGACAGGCACAATTACACCATGGTCGGCGTCGTGCTTATGATATGGTTCCTGTGGGCTCCCATTTACTGCTTCTTCAAAACTAAAGAGCCCTCATCCGTCAATCAGGTCAATCCCCCGCTTGACATCAAGCACCTGCTCACCGAATACAGACTCGTTTTCTCAAACAGAGCTTTCAGGCAGTATTTCATCATCGCCCTGTTCTTCTCAATGAGCAGATACTTCTGCAGCTACGCGGATCAGTATTTCATGGTCAGCGTAACAGATACATACAATATTTTTATTTCAATGAATATCATCGCGGGAATCGCGGAATTCAGCGGCTCTCCGATAAACTATCTTATAACCAGATACAAGGGAAAGACCGCCTGCGGCAAGGTGCTCGGCCCGCTTATGGTCATAGGCATAGCCGTGAATTCACTGCTGACATACGAAACTCCGAGGGCAATAAAATACATAGTTATAGTTCTTTCGGCCATATGCTACAATATCGGTTTCTCGGGCCCCGGCTTCGTCGCGGAAAACATTCAGCCCGATATCACCGATGTGGACGAGCTCATCACCGGCAGACGCCGCGAGGGAGTCATCGCGACATTCAAGACCTTATTCAGCAAGACGGTCAGCAGCCTTATGGGCTTCGCCGTCGGCCAGTCGCTTGAATGGTTCGGATATGACCCCAACGTCAAAGAGCCTCAGCTCCAGTCAAAGCGCACCACATTCGGCCTGCGGCTGAATTACTCCATAATCCCGGCGATTCTCGCCCTCTTCTGCATCATCTCGATTTACAGATACAAGATGACAAAGCACGACCACGAGGAAATCAAGAGAATCATTAAAGAGAAGCATGAAACCGGTCAGTGCGAGATAACCGATGAGGAGAAAAAGAGAATCGAGGAAATCGCGGGCTGGAAATGGGAAAAAATGTGGATAGGCAAAGACGACGTTTACAGAGGCCTTGAAAACGCCGGAATCTGACCGTAAAAGAGGTAACCGACTTGGCATTTGAAAAAGACAATATAAGAAACTTCTGTATAATAGCGCATATCGACCACGGCAAATCGACTCTCGCCGACCGTCTGCTCGAAAAGACGGATTCCGTGGCTCTGCGCGATATGACCGATCAGCTCCTTGACGATATGGAGCTCGAAAAAGAGAGAGGCATCACCATAAAGGCGCACGCCGTCACTCTCAACTACAAGGCGAAAGACGGCGGAGAATATCTGCTCAATCTCATAGACACCCCGGGTCACGTGGACTTCAATTACGAGGTCTCGCGCTCACTCGCCGCGTGCGAAGGCGCGATACTGATTGTCGATGCCACTCAGGGCGTTGAGGCGCAGACTCTCGCAAACACCTACCTCGCGCTCGATCACGATCTCGAGATAGTGCCGGTAATCAATAAAATAGACCTCGCCTCCGCCGACCCCGACAGAGTGGCGAAAGAGGTTGAGGATGTCATCGGTCTTGACTGCTCCGAGGCGCCGAGAGTTTCCGCAAAGACAGGCGAAAACGTTGAGGAAGTGCTCGAGCAGATTGTTAAATTCATTCCCGCTCCGAAAGCGGATGATTCTCTCCCCTGCCGCGCTCTGATTTTCGACTCGGTCTATGACAGCTACAAGGGCGTCATTGTCTATGTCAGAGTAAAAGAGGGCAAGATTAAACCCGGCGACACGATGAGACTCATGGCCACAGGCGCCGAATTCAACGTGGTAGAGACCGGCTATATGAGAGCACAGTTCCCCGAGCCGAGGAGCGAGCTGTGCGCAGGAGAGGTCGGCTATATCACCGCGAGCATCAAGACTGTCGGCGACGCGAGAGTCGGCGACACGGTGACAACAGTAAATAATCCCGCTTCCGAGCCCCTTCCCGGCTACAGGAAGGTAAATCCGATGGTATTCTGCGGTATCTACCCCGCCGACGGCGCGGACTATGAAAACCTGCGCGATGCTCTCGACAAGCTTCAGCTCAACGACGCTTCGCTCAGCTATGAGCCCGAAACCTCGGGAGCGCTCGGCTTCGGATTCCGCTGCGGATTCCTCGGCCTGCTCCACCTTGAAATAATCCAGGAGCGCCTTGAGAGAGAATACGACCTTGATCTCGTCACCACAATACCTAGCGTCGTTTACAAGATTAATCTCTCCGACGGCAGTCAGATTGAGATAGACAACCCGACTCACTACCCCGATCCCGCGAATATCGTATCATGCGAGGAGCCGTTTACCGACGCTCACATCTATTCACCTTCCGAGTATGTCGGCACCATAATGGATCTGTGTCAGGAGAGGCGCGGCGTTTTCAAAAACATGGATTATATCACTCCCGACAGAGTCGATATTCACTATGAGCTTCCGCTCAATGAAATAATCTATGATTTCTTTGATTCGCTGAAATCAAGGACAAGGGGCTACGCCTCATTTGACTATGAGATCACCGAATACAGAGCGAGCAAGCTTGTAAAACTCGACGTTATGCTCAACGGAGATGTTATTGACGCTCTCTCATTCATCATTCACTCCGACAAGGCCTATTCAAAAGCGAGAAAAATTGCCGAGAAGCTCAAGGACAATATCCCGAGGCAGATGTTTGAGATACCCATCCAGATAGCGATAGGCGGCAAGATTATCGCAAGAGAAACCGTCAAGGCAATGCGCAAGGACGTTCTCGCGAAATGCTACGGCGGCGATATAACCAGAAAAAAGAAGCTGCTTGAAAAGCAGAAGGAAGGCAAAAAGAGAATGCGCCATTTCGGTACCGTTGAGGTTCCGCAGGAAGCGTTCATGGCGGTTCTCAAGCTTGATGATGACAGCTGATAAAAAACCTTTGGGTCTGTATGTGCATATACCGTTCTGCGCGGGGAAATGCATCTACTGCGATTTCTACTCATTCAGACCCGGTGAAGAATCAAAAGAAAAATATATTGAAAAAATATGCGGCGATATAAAAAAATCGCCGTATGTTTTTGATACCGTATATATCGGCGGAGGTACGCCCTCCTATATCGGAGCGTCGGCTCTCGCCGGTATCATTGACTGCGCCCGGGTAACGCCGGGGGCGGAAATCACGGTCGAATGCAATCCCTCGGATACCGGCAGAAAAGACACTCCGTTTGATTTTGCGGCTCTGAGAAGCGCGGGAGTGAACAGAATCTCGATGGGCCTTCAGAGCGCCGTGGATTCAGAGAGAAAAGCTCTCGGCAGGCGTGCCGGCAGGGATGAGGTTTTAAGGGCAATCGAAAGAGCGCACTCGGCAGGGATTGACAATATCTCGCTTGACCTTATGCTCGGCATACCTTCACAGACCCCGGAAACACTCCGTGAATCCCTTGAATTCTGCGTTTCATCGGGAGCAAAACACATCAGCGCCTATATCCTTAAAATCGAAGAGGGCACTTTCCTTTCGGAGCATACGGAAAGATATGATATACCCGGTGACGATGATGCGGCGGATATGTATCTGCAGACATCGGATTACCTTACGGGCGCCGGATTCGTTCACTATGAAATATCGAATTTCGCACTGCCCGGATATGAGAGCCGGCACAACCTGAAATACTGGCAGGGAAAGGATTATCTCGGCATCGGCCCCGCCGCTCACTCGATGATTGACGGCAAAAGATTTTATTATGAGCGCAGTATCGAAAAATACCTTGACGGCTGCCCGGCCGTATATGAGGGCGAGGGAAACACGGCTGAAGAATATCTCATGCTCTCGCTGCGCCTTTCACCGGGATTTTCTCTTGCCGAATACGAGAAAAAATCCGGCATAAAACCGGGAGGAAAATTCACGGAAAAATGTCGGGAATTCGCCCGTGCCGGTCTCGCGGAATTTGACGGTGACACTCTGCGCCTGAATCCCCGCGGATTCCTCGTTTCAAACAGCATTATTTCCTCACTCATGAATCTGCTCTGAAAACAGCAAAACCACAATATATGCCGTCCCCCTCTCATCCCGACCGCAAAATATGACGTTTTTTATAATATTTCATCTTGATTTTTAAAGAGAAACATATTATAATATTTTCGTATTTTAATCCATCTTACCGGGGGTGGCTGAATTGAAGCTTCTCGAAGACAGAATCCGCGAAGAGGGCGAAATAATCGGCGATGATATAGTCAAGGTCGATATGTTTCTCAATCACCGCATTGACATAGAGCTTCTTTGCGAAATCGGCAAAGAATTCAGACGGCTTTTCGCCGGCGAAAAAATCAATAAGATCCTCACCATAGAGGCCTCGGGAATAGGCATTGCCTGTGTCGCGGCCCAGTATTTCAATGTGCCCGTTGTGTTTGCCAAAAAAGGCGTCAACCGCAATGTTGGCACAGATTTGTATACGGGTGAGGTCTTTTCATTTACCAAAAATCAAAAAACCGATATAGGCATATCAAAAAAATATCTGACCGCCGAAGACCGTGTGCTCATAATCGATGATTTCATTGCAAACGGCGAAGCCGTAAAAGGGCTTATCGGTCTGTGCGATCAGGCGGGAGCCGAGGTCAAAGGAATCGGCATCTGTGTCGAAAAGGGCTTCCAGCCCGGCGGAAAAGAGCTCAGGGAAATGGGCTATCACGTTGAATCCCTGGCGATTGTAAAATCCATTGAAAACGGTGTCATCACATTCGGCTGATGGCATTGATTATAAAAGCAAAAATATTACGGAGGTAATTTTATGAAAAAGATTCTTGCTGTTATTCTTTCACTCATCCTTGTTATCGGCCTTGCAGCCTGCGGCGCCAAGGAGAGCGGCTCACCTGCCGAAACTCCCGAAAGCGAAGCCGATTCAACAGCCGCCGCGCTGACTGATATTGACTACTCCGATATCAAAGTCGGCCTTATCTGCCTGCACGACGAAAACTCAACCTATGACAATAACTTTATCCTTGCGATGAAAGAGGTCCAGAAAGAGCTCGGTCTCAGCGACGATCAGGTTCTCATCAAGACAAATATCCCCGAGGATGACGGATGTCTCAACGCCGCCGAAGAGCTCGTTGATGAAGGCTGCAATGTTATCTTTCCAGACTCCTTCGGCCATGAAACCTACATCATGCAGGCCGCTCAGGAGAGCCCCGAGGTTCAGTTCTGCCACGCGACAGGCACTCATGCTCACACCGCAAACATCCCCAACTTCCACAATGCATTTGCTTCAATCTATGAGGGACGTTTCCTCGCAGGTGTCGCAGCGGGTATGAAAGTCAAAGAGATGATTGACAGCGGCAAGATTACCGCCGATCAGGCAAAAATCGGCTATGTAGGCGCGTTCCCCTATGCCGAGGTTAAATCAGGTTACACATCATTCTTCCTGGGTGTCCGCTCGATAGTTGAGAGCGCGACCATGGAAGTCACATTCACAAACTCCTGGTTTGATATCGCTCTCGAGAGAGAAGCAGCTCTCAAGCTCATCAATGACGGCTGCGTTCTCATCAGCCAGCACGCCGACTCCGAAGGCGCTCCCAAGGCCTGCGAAGAGAACGGTATCCCCAATGTATCCTACAATATCAACACCGCATTCATGGGCCCCAACACCGCTCTTGTAGCATCAAGAATCAACTGGGCTCCCTATTACAAACTCGCAATCAACGCTGTTGCTCAGGGCAAGAGCTTTGACACCGACTGGACAGGCACAATAGCAACCGGCTCCGTTGAGCTTCTTGAGGTCAACGATAAAGTTGCCGCCGAGGGCACAGAAGAAAAGCTTGCCGAAGTCAAAGCCGCTCTTGAAGACGGTTCACTCAAGGTTTAT
>CADBOL010000239.1 GCA_902796295.1 Oscillospiraceae bacterium | reverse complement strand
CTCGCCTTCCAGATTCCGGCGGCTCTGCCGAGAAATTTTATACCTGTTTTAAGTATCACTCTGATATCGTCATCGAGAGTGTCACTCATGGTTATCCACTGAGCGGAAGCGGCGTGAGAAAGATAATACTCAAGCACATCCCTCGGCATTGAGCCGTCAAAAAAGCCTTTGCTCATCGCACCACCCCGCTGTAACGTTTTTTATAATCAAGCAGTTCGCTTTCGGTAACATAAGCCGAAAGCGCTCCGGCGGCCGTTACGGCCTTGCCTCCTGTAACGTTTCCGAATTCAATACAATCCCTGAACGGATAATCATAATACAGACCATAGCAAAAGCCTGCCAGGAAAGCATCGCCCGCTCCGGTTGAATCAACGCAAGTGAATTCATCAATACTTCCGCGGAAGAATTCTCCCTCTTCATCAAGGCCCATACAGCCGTCTTTATCAAGCTTGATAATAACTCTGTCAAAATAATTTTTCAGAGCATCGGCCGCGTCACGAACCTGAGAGCAACCGGTTATCTTCAGCGCCTCTTTCTGATTCGGTGTATAATAATCGGCAATCCTGAGCAATTCACCGTATTTGTCAAAACCGAGCTCATCATCCCAGCCGGTGTCAAGCACCATAACCGTTCCTTCGCTTTTAAGGCGTGAATAAACGCCGGTGAATCCGCCCGGATTCATAAGACAGATTTTTGCGCCGTGTGCCATATTGTAAAATTCCTCTGCCGATTTTTCGTCGGCATCTATACTGCCTTTGCCGTAAGTTATGAAGCTCCTGTCGTGAGGCAGTATTATCGCGCTCGTGATATTAAGAGGAATGCCGTCGCCGTGATAAAGATTCAGCGGAGTGACACCGTTTTGCTCAAACTGACTTTTTGCAAAGGAAGAAAACAAATCCGTACCGAGTTCTGTGGCAATCTTAGTTTCAATACCGAGACGCCCGAGATTAATCAGCGTGGCGGGAAGCCCGCCGCCGAGCTGAAGGGAGAATTTATCGGTATACACCTCTTCACCGACTTCCGGGATTTTAGGCATATCCTGATACAGCAAATCAACATTTGTCGCGCCTGCGCCGGCAATAAAACTCATTTCCATTCTCCCGTATAATCTTTATTGTGAGCGAGATATTCATCAACAAGCTCTGTTGCAAGCGAATAGCTCGCAACAAGCGGATGAAGCGTGAGCGCCTCAATCGCCTTTGTTCTCGACTTTGTGCGGATTGCCTCGCTTGCCAGGCGCTCATAAATCTTAACTCTTCTTATAAGCTCGAGATTCTGCTCATCGACTTTGCCGAAAACATGCGGAATCGCTTTTCCGTCTCTGATATCGCAGGTGATTTCGACAACATCGGTGTCAAGAAGCCCTTCAATCGCTCCGTTATTCGGAACGCAGAGTATCATCGAATCAACTCCGCCGCTCTGCTCGATACCTATGAAATTCAGCGCGACTCCGGCATATCCTCCGTCATCCTTCTCATAGATATCAAAATGCCACTTTGTCTGTCTCTTGACTCCGGACTCGGCAGCCATATAGTTATTCTCACGCTCGCCGTACCAGTATTCAAACACTGCAAGGGCTTTGTCAAAATCATTTTCAATATCAATCTGCTCAAGCTCGGCAGTCATCCTGCGGTTGATTTCCGCAATCTGCTCGCCTCTTGTCTGAGGAGCATTGAGAATATTTGCAACAGCCTTTTCACGGTAATAGAAATAATACAGATACTCATTGAGAATCGCGTTTCTCTCACGCAGCAGCGACTTGTCAAAGTATCTCAGATCGGTTTCGGTATAAGCTCTGTCATTTTCGATTATTTCGTGCATGACCTCTCTGCCGTCAATTCTGACAGAGCTGAAATATGAGAGATGATTGAGGCCGTAAACCTCGCCTCTCGCGCTGCCTTCTTTCGCGCCGTAAAGCTTTTCAAAAGTCCTGAGCATTCCGCTCGGAGCATCGCAGATTCCGTAAGTGAAATCATAGCCCATATCCCTGAGTGTCTGTGAAACCACCCCGGCCGGATTGGTAAAATTAAACACCTTGCAACCGGGCTTTGAATATTTCTTTATAAGTTCACAGTAACCGGCAAGCGCATCAACGCTTCTCATCGCAAATGAGAGACCCGCTGCTCCGGTAGTCTCCTGACCGAGCACTCCCTTTGAGAGCGCGATTCTCTCGTCCTTTACACGCATATCGTCTTCACCGACTCTTATGGTGGTGATAACATAATCCGCGTCTGTGAGAGCTTCAGCTGCATCGCACGTGAGCGAAAAATCAATTTTATCGTTGATTCTGCGGGCAACCTGCTGAGCCATTTTTCCGTAAATCGCGAGTTTGCGCTCATTGTTATCCATAAAAACAAGCTCGGTAATATTCAGTTGTGCGGCTTTCTGCGCAATGCTCTTGGCAAGAAACATCGAGCGCACTCCGCCGCCGCCTATTACAGCAAGTTTCATTTAACAAACTCCTTAGGGTAAGATTTATTCTCCGAGAAACACTTCCCTGATTGCTTCAAGATAACCGTAGCCGTAAACGTCATCGGGCTCAAGATAGCTCATCTCCGTCCACTCGTTCCAGGAATTGACGGTAATCAGCGGAACCTCATTGTATTTGTCGGCGTAGTCTTTTGCCATTACGAGGGCTTTTTTAAAGTTATCGGGTGTGTTATCCTTCGTAATCGGGTGCCTGACGTTATGATAGCGCGGCGTATTATCCCAACCGACGGAAATATGAGGATAATAAGGAACCTTGTACTCTCTGCGAATTCTGTCCCACTCCGCAGAAACATCGGGCAGCAGATCCGGATAGCTTTTGCTCATATCTACAATATGAATAAACTGATAGTGTGTCACGGAGTCAAAGCCGAGCATTTCGACAATATCCTTTGAAGAGCCGCTTCTTGCGGAATCCACGCCGCTGACATCAACCGCATACTCACTGTATATTACTCCCTGCAGATGAAGGCCCGGGAAACCCGCTTCTTTAACCAGAGAGCGGAAATAATCAAGCGCCTCGCGGGTCGCGTCAATGCTTCCGAAACCGCGTACGAGATTGCTTAATTCATAAATCATGAAAACCGGACAGCCGTCGATTTTATAGTAATTCGGCTTTTTGAAATACATATCGATGACTCTGTGACAGATTCTTTCAAATTCACTTCTCGGCTGTGAGCCGAACCAGATTATTTCATTGAGATCCGGCTGCCTTTTATCCCAGAGATACCCGGCATCGTGATTGGCCCACATAAGATAAAACTGCATATCTTCATTATTGGGGGCGCCGAGGAAACCTTCATCAAGGCACTGCTCAAGGAAAGGTCTTCTGTCATACCAGTACCAGTCATAGATAAAAACATTGACACCGTGACGGACCGCTTCTTTTATCTGAAACTCCATGACCTTCGGATCCGCCTCATCGACGGTCCCCCAAACGGGTTTGCGCGGTAAAAGCTGTCCCTCTTCAAATGATTCGGCGCTGAGAACTGACTGCCACTCGCCTATTCCCTTTTCCCAGAACTGATAAGCGCGCGGCTCT
>CADBOL010000238.1 GCA_902796295.1 Oscillospiraceae bacterium | reverse complement strand
CGGAATGCTGACAGCGGGCGGCGGCGAATGGGGCAAATGGATTCACCGGGCGCTCACATTTCTTGTCATTTCATGCCCGTGCGCTCTTGTAATATCGATACCGCTGTCTTTCTTTGCGGGCCTGGGCGGCGCGAGCAGGGCCGGAATACTCATAAAGGGTTCAAATTATCTTGAAATCCTCTCAAAAACAAAGACCGTCTTATTTGACAAAACGGGTACTCTCACAAAGGGCGTATTTGATGTCACGGCAATTCACTCGGACCGTTTTGATCCGGAGAGACTTCTTCACATTGCCGCTCACGTAGAGAGATATTCAGATCATCCCGTTTCGCTTTCGCTCAAAAGAGCATATCCCCGTGAGGCGGATGACTGCAGGGTTGAGAATGTCCGCGAAATACCGGGAATGGGCATAACCGCCGATGTTACTCTGAGCGATGATAATAAAACACTGAGTATGGCTGTCGGCAATGAAAAGCTGATGAATTCTGTCGGAGCGGCCTGCCGCAAATGCCACCTTGAGGGGACCGTAATACATATCGCGGTTGACGGTGAATACGCCGGCCATATAGTTATTTCGGATGTTATAAAGCCCGGTTCAGCGCGCGCAATTGAAGAGCTTAAAAAAGCGGGGATTGAGCCGGTTATGCTGACCGGTGATTCCGAAGCTGTTGCGAAAGCGGTTGCCGGTGAGCTCGGGATTGACAATTACCGCAGCTGTCTGCTGCCTCAGGATAAGGTTGAAATCACCGCCGGAATAATTGATAAAAAGGAATCGGCGGGGCATACGGTCGCATTTGCCGGTGACGGAATCAATGACGCACCCGTGCTCGCACGGGCGGATATCGGTATTGCAATGGGCGCTCTCGGTTCGGATGCGGCAATAGAAGCTGCGGATGTTGTGCTCATGGATGATAATCCGCTGAAGATTTCAAAAGCCGTATCAATCGCAAAACGCTGTATGAGAATTGTCGGTGAAAACATAGTATTTTCAATCGCCGTCAAGCTTATATGTCTTGTGCTCGGATCCGTCGGAATCGCCGGAATGAGAGCCGCGGTTTTCGCTGATGTGGGTGTTATGATTATTGCGGTTCTGAATGCCATGAGATGTATGGCAGTTCCGGAAAAATAATCAAAATAACGTTATATGATTTGCGTAAAATAAAAACAGGCACACGGGCTGTATCGGCCTGTGTGCCTGTTATGCTGTTCAGTTTTAATCGGCTTACGGCTGAATCATCAGCTCGAAAACACACTCCTTGCAGTCGTCCTCTGCGGCGCCGTCCCAAAGGATTTTGCCTTCTTTGAATGTGAAATAGCCTTCGCCGTTTTCATATTCAACTTTGCTTTCTCCGCCGTCATCATCTGTTTTAACGAATGTCTTGGTGCAGTTTTTATAAACAAGCTTTTCTCCGTCTTTCACGCAGTCCATTTTCCAGGTGTAGGCTTCTGTTGCGCTACCGCCCCAGTGAATATCTGCGCTGACTGAATCGCCGCTGTCAAGGAAAACGGCGGTTGCTCTCTGTGAGTGTGAATCCTGATAGATTCCGCTGAGTCCTTCGGCATAATTAATTTCAAGCCTTGCATCGGAGGGCTCATCGTCTGTGAGTGTGCTCTCGCTGCATACGATATAAATGTATTGACCTTCTTCTATATCAAGCACACCGTTTGTTTCAAGCATGGGAGTATGCGCCTGTGTAAGGTATTTTGCGCCGTCTTCGAATTTTTCATCGAGTACGAAAACCTTCCACCCGGTATTATCGTTGCTTGATTTGAATGTATATGTGGTTGAAGCATCGCAGATAAATGATGTAACGCCTGCGTTTTCAAAACCGTCTTTTGCGGTTACCACGAAAGGCTCATCATTTATTATGAGATACGGGCAATCGGGGTCGGCGGCCTTTTTTTCCTGTGCCGTAACATCTGGCTGCGCAGCCGCGCCTTTGTATTTCAGAGTCTCTTCTCTTGCGGGCTCTTCCCAGGTAAGAGTGCAGCTGTCATCATCCGTGAAGACGGCTTTTGCCTTTGAATTGTCATCAGCCGAGCCGAGGTGGAAGATATATGAATCCCCGTCAATCTCATAATCAAACGGTATCTCGGAAACCGCGCTCTCATAAGAGCATTCTTTCATTGTGTCTGTGAAATTGTATGTTGCCACTTCTTCGCCGTCTTTGATTACGGACCATACACCGGCTTTGAAGGGCTTAGCCTCTGCGGTTTTTGAAGCGCCGCATGCTGCAAGTCCTGCTGTTAAGGCGAGCACCATAATAATTGCCAAAGCTTTTTTCATAATATCGTCTCCTGACTGTAAACAGAATTGTTCGTGATAACTATCAGTAATTAAATTATATATTACATAAAGGTAAAAATCAAGTGACGGGAGCTTATTGTTTCGCCTGCTTTTTTTCAAATACGCACTTTTTGCAGCTTTCCTCAGCTGCGCCGTCCCACAGGAGCTTATCTCCGCTTACGGTGAAATATCCCTTACCGTCTGTGAATTCAACAACGGAAACATCATCTCCGGAATCATCCAGACTGTATGTCGTTTTTTCACAGTCGGTATATACGAGCCTGTTGCCTTCTTTTTTGCAGGTCATTCTCCATACGCTTCCTTCATCGGCAGATGAGCTCCAGCTGACAACAACATCGGCGGTTTCTCCGCTGTCATCAACATTTGCGCGCGCGCGTTTTGAAACAGAATCATTATATGTACCGCTCAGGTCGCTTTCTTTTGAGTAATCTATACTGAGATATGCATCCGAGGGCCTGTCGGCGGTCAGACTGCTTTCTTCGCAGAGAATATAGATGTATCTTCCGTGTTCTATTTTCAGATCACCGTCTCCGGTGAGTTTGGGCGTGTAAGCCTGAGGCAGATATCTCGCGCCGTCTGTGAATTCCCTGGCCAGAACATATACTTCCCACTTGACTTTTTTGCCGCCCGATTTAAATGAATACATACTTGCTTCATCGCAGATAAAGCAAGTGACTCCGGCATTGTCAAACCCGTCTTCGGATGTCACGGTAAACGGCCCGCCGTTTATGACCAGATGCTTCGGAGTGCTTTTCTGCTCCGACCCGGTGACAGCGGAATTGCTGCCGGATTCATTCTTTTTCTTCTGCTGTTTTTTGTCTCCGCCTGCAGTATCGGATTTTGCAGTCTCTGAAGATTTTGCGGTACTCTGTGACCTCGCAGCGGTTTCGCTCTTTTCCGCAGATTTGCTTTCGGCAGTCTTTCCGCTTATTTCAGGTTTCACGGATGTCTTGCCTTCATCCGTTTTTTCGCTCGTTTTTGTTTTACCTGTTTCTTTGTTTTTATTATCGGCAGATTTTTTATCTTCTTTTCCTGCTTTCGTGCTTGTTTCTGTTTCTGCCTGTGTTTCGGAGCTTGTGACATCCGTCACTGTGCTTTCTGAATCTTTTGCGGAAGGATTCTCTTTTTCACCCGATGAGCACGCGGAAAATCCGGCAAGAATAAAAAATGATAATACAATCAAAAACAGTTTTTTCATACTTTACTCCTATCTGATAATTATCCTAAAGCCACATCAAGTATCATCATCAGCACAAATCCGCACGAAAATGCTATAGTGCCCGCGTTTGAGTGCGGACCGCCGGCCATTTCGGGTATGAGTTCTTCAATTACAACATATATCATTGCGCCGGCGGCAAAAGCGAGCAGATAAGGAAGCACCGGAACGACTAGCGCCGTGGCGACTATTGTGATGACAGCCGCAATCGGCTCAACCACACCCGAGAGAAATCCGTACAGGAATGTCTTTCCTTTTGACATACCGTTTGCGAGCAGGGGAGCCGAAACAACACCGCCCTCGGGGAAATTCTGTATGGCAATACCGATTGAGAGAGCAAGGGCTGATGTGATGCTGATTGATGCCTTGCCCGAGAGCCAGCCGGCAAAAACAACGCCTGCCGCCATACCTTCGGGAATATTGTGTATTGTAACGGCGAGAAATAATTTTGCATTGTGACTCAGGCCTTTTCTTTCGGGGCCTTCCGACTGATTATTCATATGAACATGAGGCGTTACAATATCAATTACAAGCAAAAAAGAAATACCGGCGATGAAACCGATTGCTGCGGGTAAAAAGGAGAGCTTGCCGAGACCTGCGGATTCTTCAATTGACGGCTCAAGCAGGCTCCAGAATGAAGCCGCGACCATAACTCCGGCGGCAAAACCGGTAAGTATTTTGCGCAGATGCGATGACATCTCCTGCTTCATGAAAAATACGACACCCGCACCGAGAGTGGTGCCGAGCAGAGGAATGAGGATTCCTATAAGGACTTTGACATTCAATGTAACTGCCTCCCCGGATTTTAACTCTGATATATTATAGCAATCATTGAATGATTAATCAATAGAACGGCAGTTATTATTTTAAAAATAAGGAAAATAATACTTGACAATCGGCATCAAATAGGATATTATATGTGAGCGTCAAAATATG
>CADBOL010000237.1 GCA_902796295.1 Oscillospiraceae bacterium | reverse complement strand
GTATTGAATTTATACGGATTTGTAACAACGGCTGTTGACGGCATACTTGTTGAAGAAGGATTTTCTTCACAGGTCTCCGGGTCTGTTCCTTCATCTGCATTAACGGATTCGGTTTCCGTCGCTTTCTTATCGGTTCCGGCTTCTGAAACCCTTTTGATATCAACGATTTCCGAAATCATCGGCCCCTTTGAATAAAGCTCCGGCAGATACTCCACACTTAGTATATCGCCGTCTTTGACTTCAAAATCCGTATAATCCGTAATATCGGCGGTGTCTCCCTCTTTGAAGCTGCCGGTGTCTTCGGTTATTCTTAAAAGAATCCGCCCGTCATCCGTTATTTCCGCCGTGCCTGTCATCAGACTGACGGCGGGGTCTATCTCCATTCCCTCCCAGAGTTCGTCAACGGATTTAAGCGAATGGGGGAACTTGTAAACCTCCGTCTGAGTGAACATCAGATTCTTGTAAAAAGGTCTGTTCCATTTTACGATTTTGTAAGCGAGCGCGCTGTATGATTTTGTACCGTCCGCATATGTTTTGGGTACGGGGATGATAATACCCGCAAGCAGAACCGCTATGATAATTATAATAATCTTTTTCATAGTCTGTCTCCTTATCCGGAAACGGTCTGTGTTTCGGTATGCGCTTTGCTTGTTACCGCCGTCACGGTCTCGGTTTTGCCGCGCGTGAGCTCCGCTTCTTTTGACTGCTCGGGATAATAGGGATTGCTAGCGGTGGGTACATTTTTATCCGTATTATCCTCGGCAATCCGGGTATTTGGCACCGCGATACAATACTCTCTGACCGGAGAATAGTCGGCTTTCGGGTTTATCACAACATAATAATGATTTGTGGTCAGCGCGTCTCCCTTATCATTGAATTTAAGACAGACAGCGACATCATCGGAAACGCCTTCAATCTGATACACATCGGCCGAGAGTGTTTCTCTTTGTGTCTTATTCTCACTTACGGCGCCGAAACCTTCCCAGTAACCCGTAACGGTTACCGACCCGATTTTTTCGCCGACCCTGTCTTTTTCGATAACCTTGCCCGGACAGTAATCCTTATATTTACCGCTGTTGATAACGTATGTATAGTTCATTGATACTGCCGTTTCCGGGGCTGCCGTGGTGGTTTCAGCTGCCGTCTGAGCCTGCGCGTTCAAAGAATCCGCCGATGACGTCTTTCTCTCGGCGAGGGCTGAAGTTGAGTCCTTATTTCCGGCTTTGGTATTCTTTTGCTCTTTTGCGGATTTTTCCGTTTTGTCCTTTTTATCTGCCGAAGTATCTTCCGCGGAGAGCAGATTCGTTTTTTTCGACGTTGTTTCGGAAACTGTTTCAGCAGCATCGAATACTTCCGCATCACCTTCCGACGCTGCGGGGGCTGTCTGTTCACTGTCTGACGCCGCGGATTCGTCAGCCGGCTCTCCGGATTCAGTCACTGCGGCCTGAATTGTTTCAATATCATCCGCCTCATAGGGAACCGGGCTTCTCTGCATCGCCTTTATTGCAAAACCGGCGCCGATAACAACGGCAACGGCCGCGGCAGCGGCGGCAATGGTTTTAACCGGGCTGCTCTTTGCCTTATTGATTATTCCCGAGGGCTCAAAAACCTTTGCCTTTTTCTCTACCTCATCCCATCCGTCGGGAACTGCGGAATATGCTTTTTCTCTTAGCTCTTTTTCAAATTTACTTTTCATCCTTTTCGCCTCCCGTATAATACCTGCGGAGCTTTTTCACGGCGTTGCTGTAAGTCCAGAACACCGTGCCTTTGGGAATATCAAGCTCCTTTGAAACCTGAGTGAGAGTCATATCGCCGAAAAGCCTCAGCGTGACAATATCACGTTCTTTTTTGCTCAGCTGATTGAGCAGATTTGTGACCGCGATGCTGTTATCGGACTGTGTTGTGAAATCTCTCCTGTCGGCAACATCCTCAATCTCGCCGCCGGAAACAAGGTCCGAGCGCTTTCTGATTATATCCGCCGCCTTGTTTTTCGCTATCGTAAACAGCCACGCCTTACCTTTTTCCTCTGCGTTGTAAGTGCCTGAAGAGCGCATAACGGAGACAAATGTATCCTGCATCACATCCTCGGCGGCAACGGGATCTCCGACAAGGCGCAGCGCATAGAAATACACGGGCTTGCTCATGTTTCTGTAAAGCTCCTCAAGAGCAGCCATATCTCCAAGGGCAATTCTTTTCATAAGTTTATCGATTTCGTGATTTGTCATTCTCTCACCTCCTCCGGTAAACATAACGTTAAAAAGACAAAAAGTATTTGAATTATTTTGAATTTTTCAAATATTTTTAAGGGCAAGCCGGACAGCCTGCCCTTTTTATTATTTTCCGTTTGCCGTTTTCCCTGCGCCGAGGCAGGCGATAAACGCGAAAGCAAGGATTGCAATGTCGGATGCAAAGGATACCCACACAGGGATTATTCCGAGCCCTGCAAGCACCGCCGCGGCAATCTTGAGAGCGGCAAAGAATAATGTAAAAATACGCATCACGCCGCGGTATCTGAGGCATTTTCTTATAACGCCTGCCGCCCTGAGCAGATTGGGGCCTGTGAATACGGCATCCGCTTCTTTATCAAATCCGAGATAATTGTAAACCGCCTTGAAATCACCGTCGGCGGCATATCTTTCGCTGACTGTCATTTCGCTGCTGTCAATTATAAGCTTCTGATCGGTTTTTATGCTCAGCTCATCGCCGCTGAAGACTCTGTCGATTCCGCACTGCTTTGCGAAAGCGGCCTTTGCCGTTTCACCCTCGGGAATCACCACGTCTGTCTCTCTGACTCCGTAATTCTTAAACAGAGCGACCGCTGACTTGATTTCAGGTGAGCGCTTCGCAAAAACCTCTTCACACAGCAGAATCACCTTTGATTTTATCAGCTTGCCCATGCCTTCGGGAGAGGTCAGCACCGCGCCCGCTCCGGCGGTGTCAATCAGAGAAGAAACAGCAATAAGGCGTGACCCCGAAAGAGCGGAGCCGGCAAAACACAGAGCGCACACGCCGAGCCCTCTGCAGATATAATCAAAGGGACTGCCTGTCACAATGCTGCCGATTACCGCAATCAATATACCCGAGATAATAAACAGAGCGGATAAATACTTCGCGGTTTTTCTGTGTTTTGCGCCGGGGAATTCTTTGCCGCACGCATCCGAAACGGCTTTGTAAATCCTGCAGGCGGCAGATGAATCTTTATCTCTGTAAGCTATGCAGTAAACCGTGCTCTGCCCGTTTACCGCGCCCGCCGGAACAGTGTCGCCGGGCCCGGCAAATACCGGAGTTGTATCACCCGTAATCAGCGACATATCAAAAGCGCCTTTCCCCTCTTCTATGAGAGCGTCAACAGGCATAACCTCACCCGGAAGAACGGCGAAAGCGTTTCCTACCGCTATATCGGAAGCATCCGTAATCTCGGAGCCGCCGTCTTCTCTGACAAGGTGACCGGTTTCTGCTATCGCCTTACTGCGGCCGGCAAGCAGCTTCTTTTCTCTGCGGGATACCGCCTTTTCCGCCATATCTCCCGCCCTTATAAGCACGGCACACACAGCGGCATCAAAAAATCTGCCGATTATCATAAGGCCGATAATTATTATTACAAGCAGCAGGGGCTTTTTGAGCTTTTTCTTTTTTAAGCCGTAAAAGGCATCAATGACTACCGGATAACTGCAGAGCACAGCGCTTATCATACACATAAGATCGGCCGGAAAATCCGGAATCAGAGGCACAAGGGATACAGCGAGCAGAATAATAGCCAGGGCAAAGCCGATAAGCTCAGACTTGCTTCCGACTTTATAATCAAATTTATCATATTTAATTCTGCCGTTTTTGTCTTTACCGGGCATTGTATCACCTCCGTGCGGATTTTCGGGCGGACATCCGATTAAACAAGCTCTATATCTGAGTAAACCGCGTAGTGGTCGGAATAAAACCTGCCGTTGACCTTTTCGTTAACAACTTTGAATTTCACGGGTCTGACAGTTGCCTTGTCAACAAAAATGAAATCTATGGTGTCGTGGTATTCATCGGGCTTAAACCAATGAAACGTATAGCAGTCATCTGTATCCGGAGCGAGGAATCTCGCGTCTGCCATATTTGCGCTAACCATAGTGTTATAGCAGTCGGAGCCCTGCTCAACATTGAAATCTCCGGTCGCGACAACCGGCACTCCGCCGAAGGAGGCCGCCTTTTCCTGAATCATTTTGGCGCCGTTTATCTGAGCCTGTCTGCCGATATGGTCAAGGTGAGTATTGAAATGAACATAGCTCTCACCCGTCTGCTTATCGGTGAGTTTAACATATGTCGCGATTCTTGTGCAGGCGGAATCCCAGCCCTTTGAGGGGACATCCGGAGTCTCCGAAATCCAGAAATTGCCGTAATCGGAGGCATCGAATCTGTCTTTCTGATAGAATACGGCCGAATATTCGCCGTCTTCCTTGCCGTCCTCTCTGCCGACACCGACATAGTTATAACCGGGCAGACCGGCGGTGAGCGCGTCAATCCATTTTTTATGCGCCTCCTGAACTCCGAAAGATGACGGCGCGTATTTCTTTATGATTTCGATAACAAGCGGAATTCTGTTTTCAATACAGTTTTCGCCCTCACCCCAGCAGAGGACATTAAGTGACATTACTCTGTACATATTCAGAGCCTCCTGTTCAGTTCGCAAGTGTCAGCTCAACTCTGAGCGGATGATGATCCGATGAATAAATGCCGTCATATTTTTCGGTGAGCACCCCGTATGAGGCTGCCGATTTACAGTAGGCATTCACAAATACGAAATCGATGGGCTTCGTCCTCGTAAGCTCGGTTATCTTTGAATAGCCGTGATATGTACCCATATCCATGGTTTTTTCTGCGAGGTATTTCGAGTCGCGCATTCCAGATTCGATAATGCGGTCATACATTACTCCGCCCTCATTGTCATTGAGATCACCCGTGAAAACCACGGGAATATCCGGGCAGAGAGAAGCGATTTTTGCCGATACAAGCGAGACGGACTCATTTCTCGCGATAAATCCGATATGGTCAAAATGGGCGTTGAAATGCGCGTAGGTAAAACCGGTCTGCTTATCTTTGAGAATCACGTATGTGCAGACTCTGTTATACATCGCGTCCCAGCCCTTTGAGGCTGTGTCGGGAGTTTCCGAGAGCCAGAAAGTGCCGCTGCCGGTACATTCGTATTTATCCGATTTATAAAATATCGGGCTTGCTTCGCCTGTACCGTCGCCGTTTCTCGCTTCGCCCGCACAGGAATAACCCTTGAGCCCCTCTTTGAGCCAGCCGTACCATTCGGGGCTGACCTCCTGGAATCCGGCGGAATCGGGCATGTTTTTCATAACGGTATCAACAACATAGGGAGCTCTTGTTTTGGGAGCATACTGAGCCACTCCGCTGACCTTGACATTATATGTCATTATCAGAATATCCGCCTGAGTCTGTGTTTCGGGCGAATCCGTCTTATTAACCTTTGTAACGGGTGAAAACGGAGCAATGAGATTTATTGACATCAGAAACGTCATGATAAAGGCAATTATATCTGTGATCACGGCTGATTCTCTCCTTCCCGGGATGTGTTGAATTCTTCTGCTATATCAAAGAGGAAGGCGAACATCGGGGCATAATCTTTATATGTCTTTCTGACGATGTCGATTATCCTCTCATCTTTAAGATCATCGAGACTGTCGGAATATTTTATAAATCCGAATTCCTTCCTGCCGTAGTAGGGCTCAAGCCCCGCAGGGCAGTCCTCCGGCAGACGCTTATACTCAGACCCGTAAATAAACGAGCCGTTTCTTTCGGCTTTTGATGCCGCCTTTCTGAATTCCTCCGGCTTCTCTCTGAGATATCTGCGGAAAAGCCTCATCTGCGCGGGCGGAGTCATGAACATACCCATACCCATTGAGTAATCGGAGGCGGTAACCTCAAACCAGAAGGCGGGATAGCCTCTGTAAGCGTGTTTATCACGCATAAACATAATCCACATATGGTCGCGGTAAAGGCTCTGATCCTTTGTGAATCTGGTATCGCGTCTGAATCTCGACACCATCTTCACGGGCACCGAAACCATCTTTTCATCAAGCTTCAGCAGGTCGCCGACCACCTCTCCCGCAATCTGCCTGAGAGGTACGGTTATCCCGGCTTTAAGCTCCTCTTTATGCTCATCATAAAACGCTTTTGAATTCCTGAAGCGGTTATCCGCCATCAGGAAAAGCGTATCTCTCGTTATTCCGTCATATTTCATTTCAGCAACCCGGCCTTATACAGATTTTCGGCGGCAAACATAACCGCCGTCTTGCCCGAAGGATAATTAAGACCGCCCTGCATCCACACGGCATAGGGCTCGCGCAGGGGCGCGTCGGCGGAAAGCTCGATAGAAGCTCCCATAATGAATGTGCCCGCCGCCATGATAACATCGCTGTCATAGCCCGGCATCGGCGCGGGTTCGGGCACAACGAATGAGTCAACCGGAGAGCCGGACTGAATGCCTTTACAGAATTCACAAAGGCGCTCACTGTTTTCAAGGCATATCGTCTGAATAATATCGTGCCTCTTCTCATCACTTGCGGGCGAAACTTCAAAGCCGAGCGTTTCAAAAAGGGAAGCAGCAAACACGGCGGTTTTAAGAGCCGCGGCGACAGCCGTCGGAGCGTTGAAAAATCCCATATACATGTCTCTGCTGACACCGTTTGTGCAGCCGACCTCCTTGCCGAGGCCCGCTGTCGTAGCCCTGTATGAGCAGAGCTCGACAAGGTCTTTACGCCCTGCGATATATCCTCCCGTGCGGGCAATGCCGCCTCCGGGGTTCTTTATCAAAGAGCCTGCCATAAGGTCCGCGCCCGCCTGAACGGGCTCCGTTTTCTCAACAAACTCACCGTAACAGTTGTCAACCATAACCACAGCATTGCTTATGCCGTGAACTGCGGCGGCAACCTCACCGATTTCCGCAACCGATAAGCTGGGCCTCAGGGTGTAACCCCTTGACCTCTGCAGATATACCATACGCGGATTGAGTTTCTTAACCGCCTCAATTACCGACGGGATATCCGGTCTGCCGTCGGCATTAAGCTCAACCTGCTCATATCTCACTCCGAAATCCCTGAGCGAGCCCATGCCGGAGCCCGAAAGGCCGATAACGGAATGAATCGTATCATAAGGCGTGCCGGTAACGCTCAGCATCACATCACCCGGCCGCAGAATACCGAAAAGCGCAACCGAAAGCGTATGAGTGCCGCTGACGAAGCTGTGACGGACTATCGCGTCTTCTGCCCCGAATGCGCGGGCAAAAACGGCATCGAGCTTGTCACGGCCCCTGTCGCCGTATCCGTAGCCCGTTGTCGCGCCGAAATCAGGCTCTGTCACCGCGTTATCGATAAACGCGGAAAGAACCTTCTGCTGATTGTATTCTCCCGTTTCTTCAATATCGCCGAAGCTGCGCGCGGCTTCTATCTCCGCCTGACGCGCGGCGTCAAGTATCTTATCGCTGAAATCAAAAAATCCCATATCAATATCTCTTGTAAATCCTGTTAAGATTTCTGAAAAACTCTCCGTCCGCATTCTGAAGCTGATCTTTTGTAACCCTGTAGCTCCAGTTTCCCTGCGCGATTCCCGGCTTGTTGATCCTCGTATCCGATCCGTACATCAGATAATCCTGTACCGGTATTATCGCAAGATCGCTCACACTCGCGAATACGGCGCGTATGAGCCAGGGCGAGGCCTTGCCCCAGTCATCGCCCGTGAAATTGCAGTATTCAAGCAGTCTGCGCCTCTCGGCATCGCTGCACTCCCACAGATAACCGAAGATTGTATTATTATCGTGAGTGCCCGTGTATGCCACTGAATTCTTTATGTAATTGTGAGGCTGATGGATACTGTCTCCGTCATCAAGGAAGGCAAACTGAAGTATCCTCATCCCGGGGAAACCGCTCTCTTCAACAAGAGCGCGCACCTCGTCGGTGATATCGCCGAGATCCTCGGCTATAATGATTTTATCTTCATTTCCCTCTTTTATCGCGTTTACAAAATCGATACCGGGGCCGGGAAGCCATTTGCCGTTTTTGGCGGTCTTTTCTTTTGAGTCAACCGCCCAGTAGGATTCAACCGCCCTGAAATGGTCGATCCTGACGCCGTCAAACATCTCGAGCGTGTGGCGCATCCTCTCTCTCCACCACTTGAAGCCGTCGGCCTTCATCGCAGCCCAGTTATAGAGTGGATTGCCCCAGAGCTGGCCGTCCGCCGAGAAATAATCGGGCGGAACTCCCGCGACCTTATCGGGATAGCCCTTGGTATTCACGCAGAAATACTCCGGATTTTCCCAGACATCGCAGCTGTCATCACTGACATATATGGGTATGTCGCCTATTATCTTGACACCATTTTTATTGGCGTATTTTTTTATCTCCGCCCACTGGGTGAAAAACTCATACTCGATGAATCTCCACATATCGAGAGTGTCTGTGTCTGTGATTTCCTTTATCTTCCACTCCTGCCAGGTTGCGAGATTATTCTGCTCCCTGAGAGTCATAAAACGGCAGAATGATTCAATGTGAGGATGAGAATCCATGAATTTGTCAATCGCCGCTTTATCTTTGAATCTTTTTGACGCTTTTCTGAGAAGAGGAAGCCGCTCCTCCGCAAGGCGCTCATATTCGCTTACCCAGGGGGATTTCTGCTTCGCACCGTCAAGCTCGGCGCGGGTGAGAAGCCCGTCTTCAAAAAGAAGCTCGAGATCGACAAAATAAGGATTGCCGCCGAATGCCGAAACCGATTTATAGGGCGAATTGTGGAAATCCGTCACCGTAAAAGGAAGCACCTGCCACACGGAGAAGCCTTTATCCTTTATGAAATCGATAAAATCCTTCGCGTTTTTTCCGAAGCTTCCTGTTGAGTAATCGCCGTAGAGAGAGGAAATGTGCATTAAAATTCCGCTTTGTCTTTTCAATTGTTTCACCTGCCGGATATTATTTGATATTCTCTGTTAAATCATATCACAATGAGCGTAAAAAGTAAACATTGCTTTAAATAATTATTTATAGTATAATGGCTCCGGGAGTTGGTTCTATGAATTACGACTGCATAATCTGGGACTGGAACGGCACTCTGCTCGACGATGTGTCGGCGTCTCTGCGCTCGGTCAACGATATGCTCAGGGCACGGCGCATGGATGAAATGGATATAGTGAGATATAAAGAATGCATAGGCGTGCCGATAATCAGGTTTTACGAAAAAGTCTTTGACCTCGACAATGAGGATTACAACTCAATTTTAAGGGAATACAATGAGGGGTATCTCCGCCATCTCGGAGACTGCGGGCTCTCGGAGGGCAGCCGCGAGGCGCTTGAATTTTTCAGAGAAGCGGGCTGTCTCCAGATAATCGTATCATCGTCAAATAATACCCAGCTCACCGAAAACGTTGAAAAATACGGTGTTACGGAATATTTTGACGCGATACTCGGCTCGGAAAACTATCTCGCCGAGTCAAAAATCGAAAGAGCGAAAAACTATATAAAATCAAAAGGATCAAAGCATCCGCTTGTAATCGGAGACCTGGAGCACGACAGCGCTCTCGCCCGGGAAATCGGCGCGGACTGCGTGCTGCTCACGACGGGCCACGAGAAAACCTCACGCCTTGAGGAATCCGGCGCAAGGGTGGTCGATTCTCTGACCGAAATGCTTGACAAAATAAGGTAAACCAAATATAATTACATCAGGTTATATAACGAAAACAAAACACGGAGGAAGATTTTATGAAAAAGTATGTTTGCCCCATCTGCGGTTATGTTCACGAAGGAAACGAGCCCCCCGAGCAGTGCCCCATCTGCAAGGCGCCCGGCAGCAGCTTCACAGAGGTTAAAGAAGAAGGCCTCACCTGGGCTGCGGAGCACGTTGTAGGCATCGCAAAAGGCGTTGACGAGGAGATTATTCAGGGCCTGAGAGACAATTTCACGGGCGAGTGCTCCGAAGTCGGCATGTATCTCGCCATGGCAAGAGTCGCATTCCGCGAGGGCTATCCCGAGATAGGTCTTTACTGGGAAAAAGCCGCTTATGAAGAGGCGGAGCACGCCGCGAAATTCGCCGAGCTTCTGGGTGAAGTTGTATCCGACAGCACCGAAGTCAACCTCAAGAAGAGAGTTGAAGCGGAAAACGGCGCCACAGCGGGCAAGACCGCTCTCGCAAAGAAAGCAAAAGAGCTCGGCCTCGACGCAATTCATGACACCGTTCATGAGATGGCAAGGGACGAAGCCAGACACGGCAAGGCTCTCAAAGGGTTACTCGACAGATACTTCGGTTAATCCGGAGCCCTTTATATCGCTTTAAATAACTGAGCCCGCGCCGTTTAACGGCGCGGGCATTTCTTTTTTTACGGTCTGTTGAATTCTTTATACAGCATCTCGGCGAGAGCCGCCATAATTGCGGAATACTTCGCCTTCTGCTCAAACATCGAGGTAAACGCCTCGGTCTGCTCAACATAGCTTTCCTGTGCGGCGTCATCAAACACCTTCGGGAAGATGCTCTCCGCAAAGAGCTGAAGGTCGGAGGTCTGAGCGTTCTTCTTGAGCTTCCTGTCGCCTATCAGCTTATCATGCAGGGTTGTTATGATAACCTTGTCGGCCTCGGTGAACTGGCCGCCGAAGAGCATATTTATCTTGTCGATGACCTCCTCAAGCGGTTCCTTCTTTTCGGGGACCGCTTTGCCCTTGCCTTTTACGGGAACATACTCGCCCGATGCGTCAATGAGCTTGATATCG
>CADBOL010000236.1 GCA_902796295.1 Oscillospiraceae bacterium | reverse complement strand
GGCAGTATTTCACCATAGTTCCCGATTACAAATCAACCGGTATCAAAAACGGCGAGAGAAGCTATGAGTGGCCCGTCGTCATCCGTGCCGTCAACACCAAGGACGCGATGACCGCAACGGTTGAGAATATTCCGTTTGAGCTTATGGAGCATATCACTCAGAGAATCATCACCGAGGTCAAGGGCGTAAACAGAGTGCTCTATGATTTCACGCCGAAACCCACCGCCACGATTGAGTGGGAATAATATTCATATCATTATTCAAAATCAATTATTCTGAAATAACAGTTTTTACTCCGTCAGTTTACGCTGACGGAGTTGTTTTTTACCGGAAAATGTCAAACAGAATTATTAAATAAGCATTCGGAAGCCGGTTTTTGAGGGCAGCAATGATATACCGTTGCTGCCCTCATTCTGACATTCTGAAACGCAGTATTCATACGGGTTTCAAAAACACTGAATGTTTACTTATTATTAAAATGTTCTCCAGCATTTTGTTTTCAGAAACTCTGTAATTTCTTCATTATCCTTACCTTCATAATAGGCTACAAGCAGTTTCTTGAATTCCGGAACATCGTCTTCGGGAACAGCAATAAATCCTTCACCTTTGGAAATCAGATAGTGGTTTGCAAAAATAACGGCTGCGCGCTTATTTCCGTCATTGAAAATCTGAGTTTTCATTGTATAAAGGCATAACGATATTGCAATATCAATAGGCGCAGCTTTACTGTTAATGATTTCATTAATGTTTTTCATAACATTCGTTTCAACGGGAAGCGGAGGGATATAACTCGTTCCGCCAATGGTTACGGGCACGCCTCTGATTCTTCCTCCTTCACTGTAAAAGCCTTCGTTAACGAGCTTCGCAATATGGCAAAGGATATGATAATTGCTTTCACATTGAATTACGTCATTATCAAGTATAAATTCCCAGGCGTGTTTCAGGTTTAATATTTTTTGCACATCTGAAGCGGTAACGCCGTTAACCTTTCCGTTATCAATTATTTCTTCGGTTTGCGGGAATGAGGTTGCTACACCTTCTAATACTGCCTGCGAATAAATATTAGCCTTCATATTGGCTCGTGCAAAATCGAGATTAACTATTACTCTTTCGGGAAGCTCGCCGGATGAAAAACCAAGTTCAGCTAATTGTCTGTCTGTCCTGCGAATGCTTTTCCGAAGTTCCTTTGCCTCTCTGTTACTGCGAAGCAGAAGCTGATAGAGCTCATCAGAATATACATCAATATAGGTTGACGTTACTCTGCTGCCGACTCTTTTTCTTACATAAAGGTATTTTTTGCCGCTGACTTCTTTAATCTCGGGTGTGCCGTCGTAAGCGATCAGTTTTAATCTCGCCTGAAAGTCTGCTTTTTTTCTCAGTAATTCCTGTATTTTTTCAAAATTATTATCCATAATATACTCCTTAGGGAACATTTACAAATGTATTATACATTAATGTTCCCTAAATTGCAATATTTATGTTGCCTTATTCCGGAATGTTTGCCAAATTACTCCGGGGCTGCCGTATTGAGGCGGCCCCTTTTTTCCGGACCGCAGGCTCTCACGGAGCGGGTTTTGCGGCTTCGCCCCGTATGATATTGACATTCCTGTTTTTTATGGTATAATTAACCAAAAGGTTAAATGAAGGCGGTGACGCGGTGGGAATACAGAAAACAATGAAGGCGATTGCGGATCCGACACGCAGGACGATTCTGGATATGCTCAAAAAGAGGAGCTTATCCGCAGGAGAGATAGCGGAAAATTTTGAAATGAGTATGCCCGCCGTTTCCAAGCATCTGAATGTGCTCAAAGACGCCGATCTCATCCGCGACCGCAGAGACGGAAAGTACATTTATTATGAGCTGAACGCCTCCGTTCTTGACGAGGTGCTGCTGTGGCTCAGTGATTTCAGGGGTGATGAAAATGAAAAAGCTTAATATAATTCTGACCGTTATGGTCATTGTCTGCTTCGCGGGGACGGCGGTTTTTCTTATCCTGTCTCCCGACAGGGTGCCGGTCCACTATAATTTCGCGGGCGAGGCCGACCGCATCGGCAGCAAATTTGAAATCATTATCGTGCCTGCCGTTGCCGCGGCGATGGGTGTGTTTTTTTCCTTTGAAGCGAAGCAGAGCATCAAAAAAGAAATGGATTCAAACGCAAAAATCATGCTCATATCCGGTATTTTTTCGGTTGCGCTGCTCAGCATTATCGGGTTTTATCTTATGATTAAATCCGCGGGTTATGTGCCCGGTGAGGAAAATAAGGTTTCTCCGGATATGCTCAATAAGCTCGTAAGCGCGGGTATCGGGATTCTGCTCATCATAATGGGGAATATCATTCCCAAAGCGAGAAGAAACTCCGCTGTCGGTATCAGAACGAAGTGGAGTATGGCAAATGACGATGTCTGGCGCAAGAGTCAGCGGTTCGGGGGATTTGTGACGGTCGCCGGAGGTCTTTTGCAGGTGATTCTCTCAATCTTTGTGCCCGGAATGTGGAATATTGCCGTGATGACGATTATAATAACTGTGGTTGCCGTGATTTGCGCCGCTGCATCATACCGCTTTTACCGCGGAGATAAGGAGAAGCCGTAAATGAAAAAAATACGCATTACAGTCAAAAGAATCGCAAGGTATGACGATCTTATAGCAGAGTATGAAAACCCCATTGAGCATGCCTGCTCAATGAAAGAGGGACAGGTTTTTACCGCAGACGGATGGGAGAGGCCCGACGGCTTCTGTGAAAGCGCGTGGGAGTCGGTTTCGCCTTTTGTGATGACTCTCGCGCACGGCGGAGAAAACTTTTATGACGGATGGATGAAAAATCCGAAATCGGCGATGATTTCATGCAATGACGGCTT
>CADBOL010000235.1 GCA_902796295.1 Oscillospiraceae bacterium | reverse complement strand
GCGGGGCAGAGATTGATTGATGAAAAAGGCGTTTGCGTTATTCAAAAAAGAAATGATGCTCAGCGTTTCGCTGATTGCCGCGGCGGCGGGTCTTATTATAACGCCGCCGGGTCCGGGCTTTCTGAGCGGAATCGACTGGCGCACTCTCGGCACGCTCCTTATGATGCTCTGCGTGCTTGAGGGATTCAAAAAAGAGAATGTGCTCAGGCCTCTTGAAAATCTCGGCTCAAAGCTCGGCTCATGCGTTTCGCTTTCACTGTTTCTGATTTTCGGCGTATTCTTTACCTCGATGTTTGTCACAAACGATGTTTCGCTGATCATCTTTGTGCCGCTTACCGTACTTCTTTTCAGAAGCGGAGAAAAAGAGCGTTATATTCTGCCTGTAATCTCAATGGAAAACATAGCCGCAATAAGGGGCTCTCTGCTCACTCCGTTCGGCTCACCGCAGAATCTTTTTCTTTACGGTCAGGCAAAGGGAGTAAGCTTTGCTCATTTTATGCTCCATATGGCGCCGCTGTCTGTTATGAGCGCGGTGCTGCTTGTGATATTTGTCTTTTTGCTTTACCGTAAAAACACAAAAGAAAGAATAGTTTTCACTCATGAAAGCGAAGCGTGGAAAAAGGAAAGACGGCCGCAGAGAGTGACATATATCGCTCTTTTTGTGCTTGTGATGATTGTGATAGTCACGCGCACTCATCTGTGGTGGGCGGCGCTTATCGCCGTTGCCGCCGCGATTCTTATTGCCGACCGCAGGATATTCCTGCGCGTTGACTATGTGCTGATTCTCACATTTCTCTGTTTCTTCGTTTTTTCATCTTCAATCGCGGGCAACGAAAAAATTTCCGCCTTTCTGAGCGCCTCTGTCGCGGGCAGGGAATACTGGTGGGCAATAGGCCTGAGCCAGATTATCTCAAATGTGCCGGCGTCAATTGTGCTCTATCCTTTCACAAAGAATTTTGCCGGTCTGATTTACGGCGCGGATACCGCGGGGCTCTGCTCGCTCATCGGCTCTCTCGCGAGTGTTATCAATTACAGAATTTATGTGCGCGAGTATCCCGGGCGCGGCAAAGATTTCGTCAGGGTATTCACCCTTGTGTCATGGGCGTTTTTCGCCGTTGTGGCAATACCGGGATATTTTCTTTCAAAGTGGAAGTTTTTCTGAGGGAAAAGGGAAACCGATCCGGAATTATGAATCCGGAATCGCACTGCTTATTGCACATTTAAAATAAGGGAGAGAAAAAATGAAAAAAATAAGATTCGGTATTGTCGGCACGGGCACTATCGCTCACCGCTTTGCGCGGGCGATAAGGAATACCCGTGGAGCGGAGCTCGCGGCTGTCGCCTCAAGAACAAAAGAGGGGGCAGAAGCGTTTTCGCGCGAGTTTGAGATTCCGCTGAGCTTTACGGGATATGAATCAATGGCTCAGTCTGACCGAATTGACGCCGCCTACATCGCGGTTCCCCACTCCGGGCATATCACCTGCTCGATGCTCATGATGAATCACGGCAAGCATGTGCTGTGCGAAAAGCCGATGGCTGTAAACGCGCGCGAGGCGGAGATGATGTTTGAGTGCGCCGGAAAGAACAATGTGCTCCTCACGGAGGCAATGTGGGCGAGGCTTGTACCCGGCACGGTAAAAATGCTGGAGCTTGTCTCTCAGGGCGTTCTCGGCGATATCCTCGGTGTTGAGGGAAAATTCTGCTACACAATGGATGAGGATGAGATGGATCATCACGTTTTCAAGCCGGAAAACGGAGGCGGCTCTCTGCTCGATGTCGGCTGCTACGGGCTGAATTTTGCGAGCTGGTATCTCGGGGATGAGATTGAGCATATAAGCGCAGAGGCAGATTTTTATAACGGTACGGACTGCCACACCTGCGTTCTTCTGAAATATAAGAGCGGAGCGATTGCCGATATCTCGAGCGCGACGCTCCTGAGAAAGCCGAATGAGGGATATATCTACGGCACAAAGGGCTATGCGCGTCTCGGCAGATTTTACGCTCCGCAGGAGCTTATACTTAATACCGGAGGCGGCGAGGAATGTATTCAGGCGCCTTACGCAGGCAACGGTTTTGAGGAGCAGATTGAGCATTTCTGCGAATGTATCGGGCAGGGGCTTCGCGAGAGCCCGGTGATAACCCACGCCCATACTCTCGGAATTATCACCCTGACGGACAGGATAAGAGAGATTATCTCTCTCAAATATCCCCAGGATGACATTCGCTGACGGTTTCGGGGCGGTGAACACTCTTCCCGGAGAGACAGGCCGCACCGTTCTGTAATCGTCCCGGCCGGAATGACAGCTTCGGGCACTCCGGAGCAAAACAGAGGGAGATGAAAAGGGTTTATGCTGATTACTGTCTGCGCTGTAATTTTTGTTGTATTGATAATCATTTCCCTTGCCGGCAGATCCGGAAACGGCGGCAGGGAAAACGGCAATTACGCAAAAAGCGGCGGAAAGCCGGCAAAATGGACAGAGCGCACGCATTTATTATCAGACCCGGATTATATATGCTCCGCCTGCGGCGGAAAATCGGATAAGCCGTATAAGACCTGCCCTCACTGCGGAGCGCACACGGCAAAAGTGAAATGGGAAGATAAAGAGATGCACGACTGGCTCGATGCGAATCCCGGATGCGATGAAATCGATTACGAAGAATTTCTCGAATGCGATATATGGGATGAAGACTGATTTTTTAATCAGTAAAGCCCACGCAAAACCCGCAGTGGCTGCCGCTTCCGTCAGCCACTGCGGGTTTTATTGTCATTCCGAGGAACGAAGTGACGAAGAATCTCAATAACATATTATTGATT
>CADBOL010000234.1 GCA_902796295.1 Oscillospiraceae bacterium | reverse complement strand
ATGAGCTTGCGATTTCGCTGCTCCTTGCCGCTTCAACGGTACCTGTCTTCGAAATCGGCAAGGCGCTTAGAAGAGCCTCCCAGCGCAAAAAAGGAAATATAATCTGATAAGAATAAATTAAACAGCATTAATTAAGGAGCTGAGCAAAACAATGTTTTGCGCAGCTCCGTTTTTTGTGATGTTTATTATTATTTAATATCCGCTTTCCACAGACCATGGAGGTTGCAGTATTCATAAGCGGCAACTGCTTTTTCACCGTCTGCGAGGGCAAAGACCGCCTTCGGCTCTTCGCCGGGTTTCAGATCCTTTTTCTGATATCCGCAGTCTGTTTCGAGGATTATGAACTGTATATAGTGCTCATCAATCATCGGATGGGCGACTTCGCCTACCATGACCTCGACGGTGTTTCCGTTTACGGTGACCGCGGGCACATGCTTTTCAAATGCGCCGTCGGATGTGTTGGCGGTGAGTTCCTCCATCATCTCACCGCAGCAAAACGGAGTGCAGGGAGATTTGTCTGTCAGGAACGTAATGAAGTTCGGGCATTTTTTGCATTTGTAAAATAACATTATTATTCCTCCGGATTAATAGTTTTCGGCGCTGATTTCAAAGAAGCTCTGAGGATGATCGCAGACCGGGCAGACATCGGGAGCCTTTGTGCCTACAACGATGTGACCGCAGTTGCGGCATTCCCATACTTTGACCTCGCTCTTTTCGAATACTTTGGCTGTTTCAACATTTTTAAGCAGAGCCCTGTATCTCTCTTCATGGTGCTTCTCGATTGCAGCTACTCCGCGGAATTTTGCGGCGAGCTCCGTGAATCCCTCCGCCTCGGCTGTTTTTGCGAAGCTTTCATACATATCGGTCCACTCATAGTTTTCACCGTCGGCTGCCGCGGCGAGATTTTCGGCCGTGCTGCCTATGCCGCAGAGCTCCTTGAACCAGATTTTTGCGTGCTCTTTCTCGTTATCGGCTGTTTTGAGGAAGAGAGCCGATATCTGCTCGTAGCCCTCTTTCTTTGCCTTTGAAGCAAAGTAGGTGTATTTGTTTCTTGCCTGTGACTCGCCTGCGAATGCCGCGAGAAGATTCTTCTCTGTCTGAGTGCCCGCGTAGGGGTTTGATGCTGCGACGAAGACACCTGTCTGACCGCACTTCGGACATTTTTCGGGGGCGGAATCACCTTCGTGGATATATCCGCAGATTTTGCACACGTATTTCATAGATTAACCTCCTTGTTATTTGTTTTCAGGATACCCCAATTATAGTTTATTAACCTCATAATGTCAATGATTCAGATGTGAACAAAAACGTAACAATCTTCGGAGGCGAGAGGCCGCGGCCGACGGTGCCGGAAGATACCGCAGTTTTCCGTTTTTTTCATAAAACGCTGTTACCTTTTTGCCTGTTTTTGCGTATAATAGATGAAAGAGCGGAATACTCTTTCGGAAAGGAGAAGCCTATGGATAACGGTGCAAGTAGCTACCGCCGTTTTCTCACCGGTGACGATTCAGTGCTTGAGGCTCTGATAGAGGAATACCGGCTGCCGCTTCAGATGTTTTTATACTCTTTTACGGGAGCTTTTGATCTGGCTGAAGAGGCGGCAATAGAAACCTTTGTGAAACTCGCGGTAAAAAAGCCGAAATACAACGGAAAGGCATCATTCAAAACCTGGCTTTACCGTATCGGCCGAAACACCGCGGCGGATTATATCAGAAAAAACCGCAGAAACGAAACGCTAAGTCTGGAAGAATCCGGCGTTAATATCACGGACGCCATATCTCCGGAGGATATATACCTGAAAGAGGAGAAAAACAGACAGCTTGCTCTGTCCATGAGAAAACTCAAGCCGGAGTATTATACGGTTTTGTGGCTCAAATACTTTGACGGTCTGCAGATAAGTGAAATCGCAGAGATAATCCGCAAGAGCGACGGAAACACAAAAGTTATCCTGAGCCGTGCCCGTGAGGCGCTGAGAATTCAGCTCGGAAAGGATGGTTTTGATTATGAGGACTGACAGAGAAATATATGATATTGTAATGCGGAGAAAGGCGGAATTTGAAGCCGCCGAAAGAGTGAAAAACAGGAAACTCGCGGCAGTCGGGGGAGCCGCCGCCGCTCTTGTGATATGCGCGGCAGCGGGATTCGCCCTTCAGAGAGGAAACATTGATACTTCGAAGTCGGATTATAAAAACAGCGCAGCAGGAGAAGAAAACATCAATGCAATAACCGGGGAATACGGCAGCGCCGACAAAGAAGAGAGCGCGGTGCCTACTGTAACACGGGAATCCGGGACCGGTATTGAAACAGAAGAAGCGGGGCCGGGAATGACCGGAGAAGAAACACGGGACTCTGAAAATCCCGGTGAAACCCGCACGATTCCTCCGAAAGAGACAGACCGCAGTTTTTATGAGGAGGAAACCGAAACAACCGTCACCCCGGATGACGGCCAGGGCGGAATTTACCGCGAAGGCGCGTTTTCGGGAGGAGCTATGATTCCGGCTCCTCCGCGCGTGACGGGGGCAAAACCCGGCGTGAAAGCAACCGGCGAAAAAATATCGGATAAAGAAGCGCTGGAATATCTTGAACTCAATAAAGTTTCAATCGCCTCTTCGCTCTCCGCAAGCGGAGTGCCCGCCGATAATATCACTTTTTCGGAAAAAGGCTACAGTCATGTCAGCTATGACGGCACCGAAGGCAAACAGCTCGAGGTCAGAGAAAACTTCAGGGATTATCTCGTTTACAGCGGGGGAAAGCTGATTGCGATAATGACCGTCACAAAAGAAAACGGCGCTCTCAGCGGCACGCCTGCCTTCGGCGGTCCGTGGTTTGATGATTATGATAAGTTCCTCAGAAATCACAAAGGCGAGAAGCTTCTCTATGTCTATGCGGGATATATGGAGATAATAATAACTCCGGATAACCTCTGCTATAATCCTCAGGGGAAGGATGTTACGGATTACCTTGAAGGCGTTGCGAATCCCTATGAGTATTTCTACAGCGACTCCGCGACATATACTCCCTGAATCAAAAAGCCCTTTGCAGAATCAATCTGCAAAGGGCAGTTTTTATTTTTGCTTCAATTAAAGCTGTTGATTAAAGCTGAGGGCCTGCGGGAACGAGT
>CADBOL010000233.1 GCA_902796295.1 Oscillospiraceae bacterium | reverse complement strand
TTTTGCACTTTGGATAAATCGCTCTGAAAGCAGAATTACCCCATACTATATTTATTATAACACACGCGCGCGTAAGATTTCAAGAAAAAAAAGAAGCGGAAACAAAAAGCGGAAGCCCCGGCTCAAAATCCGTTTTAACGGTCTGAGCCGGGTGTATTATTAGATTGAGCGAAGGCATAAAGCAGCAGCCGCTTACATATTAACAAGACAAGGAGGAATTCACATGATGAACGAAAGAATCAGGCAGTTTGAATATTATCTTCTCTTTGAATCCGGAGAGAAAAGCGAAAACTTTGAGTGGGATGAGGAGCTGAGCCCCGATGAGCTCGACGCCTACAATGAATTCAGAGAATTCTCTCTTTCTCTTGAGGAATCTCCCCTTATGGGCGGAGTGCTTAAAAGAGTTGAAAAAAAGATCCTCTCCGGCAATCTTGAGGATTTTGTCATGACAGACGAAGACTACCGCCTTTTTGTATCAATCCCGATGCAATAATCTTATTGAAAATCCTTTTTGAAAATCGTATAATAAAGACGAAATAATGAAAAAAGGAGATTTACCATGGCTGAAACATTGATTACACTCAAAACAAGACGCAGCTGCAGGGCTTATAAGCCGGAGCTTATTGAGGAAGAGAAGCTAAACGCGATAATCGAAGCGGGCACCTACGCCGCCACCGGTATGGGAAAGCAGTCGCCGGTTATCATTGCCGTGACGGACAGAGAGATGAGAGATAAGCTCTCAAAAATGAATGCCGCCGTCATGGGCTCAGACTCAGACCCGTTTTACGGCGCGCCCGAGGTGCTGATAGTGCTCGCGGATAAAAGCATAGCGACATATATCTATGACGGCTCGCTCGTTATCGGTAATATGATGAATGCCGCGGCGGATCTCGGCGTCGCGAGCTGCTGGATCCACCGCGCCAAAGAGGAATTCGAGAGCGAAGAGGGTAAAGAAATCCTCAGAAATCTCGGCATTGACGGAGATTATGAGGGAATCGGGCATCTGATACTCGGCTACGCCGCGAAACCCGAGAATCCCCCGGCAAAGAGAAAGGACAATTACGTTTACAAAATCTGAGGCACGTCATTGTTTAAGATTCTTCGGCCTGCGGCCTCAGAATGACAATGAATCAAAAAAAGCTCACGGGTTTCAATGAACCTGTGAGCTTGATTATCATAAATCAGAAATCAAAATATTTCTCTCTGCATTTATCGACCCTGCCGCCGATGAGATCGAGGATTTTCTTTGCCTCCTCCTTCTCCGCGGGAGTGCCTGTCGCATACTGTCTCATTGCCCTGCCCTCTTCAAAGCACAGCTCATCGTGAAGCGGGAAATATTCCTTGAGCAGGAAGCAGCCGTATCTGACAAATCTCTTTTCGCCCACGAGGCGGAATTCTTTGCTTATCGTATCAACGGCGACCGAGTAAAAATCTTTGATGGACCGGATCAGGGCCTTCCTCTCGTTTTCGGGTGAAAAGACTATTGTGGAGCAGATGAAGGCGTTCCTGTTATGGAAAAGGGATGAGTGGCTGTCTGTGCTGCCGACTACGGGGTATCTGACGCCCTTTGCCCTGTCTTCATAATAGCGTGTGGTCTGGAAGCCGTTTTGCTCATAGTAGTTTTCGCCGCCGAGCACCTCAAAGGCATCAAAGATTTTATTATCGACAAGGTAATCGACAAAAACCTCGGGCACATGATAGACATCATTGATCCAGTAAGGATGCGGGAAAATCCCGAGGCCGCCCGCCTTGCGGATTTCATCATAAATCCAGTTGCAGATTGCCGCCTGGATGGGGTTTATCCCCTCGGGAACTGTCATTCCCTTTGCCTTTTCCCTTATCATTTCGCTCCATTTATCAAGCGGCATATATTCGGGGCATTTGCCGTTAAGAGAGCGGTACTTGGGGTCTGTGCCTTTAAGCTCAACCGATTCGCCGTCGGTGAGAGCGTTTATGCTGTATTCTCCGCCGAAATTCACGGTGTGGAAATCAGGCTTCATGCCGTCAACAGAGGGCATATGAACCTCTTCGCCCGGGATAATTGCGAGGCCCGTTTTGACATCTTTGAAATAATCAATCGCCTCAAGCGAGGGATAATAGACCTCGTGATCGGAAATGACGGTGAAATCAAGACCGTGAGCGCGGTAATTCGCCGCGACGACCTTTGAATTCTGCCTGCCGTCGGAGCCGGTGGTGTGCATATGGAGATCGCCCCTGAGAGGATATCTGCCGGCTAAATCCTCCTCCACACAGTAAACGCGGAATTGTATGATTTTTTTATCGGGATTCTTTTCTTTGGCGAAGCGAAGGAAATACATCTGCTCGCTCTCAAAGGTATTTTTGAAGGTGAAGCCGCCCTCTTCATCGCACTTTACGCTCATATACTTATATTCGCCGGTGGGGTAAATTGCCGCCTCACCCTGATCGAGAGCGCAGATGAATAAATCATAATCCTTGCCGGGCTCAAAAACCTGCCTGCCGCCGAGCGGCCTTATATGGATTTCGGCTTCTTTTCCTTTGACAAACACCTTGGGAAAAATATCAAAATTATAAAGATCTTCGCTTATGGGAAACAGCATGATATTACCTCCGTTAAATGAATTCGGCGAATACAATCGTCTTCGGTTTTACTCTACCACCGGCACGGTACGGTGTCAAGGA
>CADBOL010000232.1 GCA_902796295.1 Oscillospiraceae bacterium | reverse complement strand
TACTCTCTAACCTCAAATAATAAAATTTTAAAAAACAATTTTTTGAATAATTTGCGGATTATACAGGGAAAATACATATACTATCCGCTATTCTAAAAATAATTTAACATATATAGGGTGACAAAAAGGTGACAAATATTATTAATGTAACGAAAATGCCCGAAAGCATAAAAAAGCCGCTCGCTATAAAGCGGGCGGCAGAAAAGTGTATAATTGTTTTAGCCGGTAAAACGGAGTTTTTACTGTTTGTCAGATTTCCTGCCTTTTCTTTTCAGAAAAATCACAAAGCAGACAACAGCGGCTCCGAAAAGGACAGCGGTTGCAAGAATCTGTCCGCCGATGCGGAATGTCTGGGGCACCATCAGATCAAGCTGAGAATAACAGCCGTTAAAATAATGCCCCAATAAAGGTTCAATAAGCTCTCTCTGTTCATTCTTTATATCGGATTCCATTCGGACATCTTCTCCGAGAACCATTGTCATGCGTGTCTGAGCATTATACGGCTGCCAGATGACAGTTTCCGTGCCCGGGTTACCTGTCCTCGCGAAATTCACCCACATATCCTGCACGGTATCGGCAAGCTCACGGTTATAAACATTGCCGTTATAAATCGTCACCTGCGGATTATTGAATACATAGGTAAGCTCTATGGCGTGGCAGGCACCGGTTGTTTCATTTTCGCCGGGCATTGTCCAATAATAATTGTAGACCGCATTTCCGCTGGCGGCGTGAAGTTCCGCCTGCTTCAAAGCAGGCACACGGAACAGCAGTTCATTATACAGCTCCGTCAGTTTCCATGTTCTTTGCCCGCTTTGCAATGACAGAAACTCATCAACACATTGTTTTTCTTCACCGGTCATAAGCTTGCGGTTGTTTTCATATATAATGGGGAACACATGCCGGTAAACCGCCATACCGGGAATACCGCTGACATAGTATCCCATTTCCTCAATCCAGTAACGGACTTCATCTGCGTTTGTGCCGATAAGCATATCGACCTTTGACGCTTCGCCTTTTTCATAGGCTCCGTAGAGATCTTCCGGCAGAACAATGCCGTCTCTTTCCGGGAAATTATTGTAATCATTCAGGTCTTCGTTAAAGGACATCAGCTCTTCTTCAGAAATCGCCGTCAATTCGTCCATCGCGGAACATCCGCTTTTTTCGAGCAAAAGCTCAGTCAGATTCCGGCATTCCTCTTTGCTGTAAGTCAGGGCAACAGATCCGCTTTCCGCGATTACTCTCTGATACAATCCGTCTGCTTCCTCAATAAGCGGAAGCAGCGAAACACTCCCCGCTCCCGCCGATTCGCCGAAAATCGTAACATTTTCCGGATTGCCGCCGAACGCGGAGATATTCTTTTTTATCCACTGCAGGGCGCAGACCTGATCCAGCAGACCGAGATTGCCGCTTGTGGAATACTCTTCGCCCCCGGGAACGGACGAAAAGTCGATAAAGCCGAGAATACCGAGCCGGTATTCAACCGTCACAAGGATAACATCGGGATATTTCTCAATAAGATTATGGCCGTCATATATCGGGTCAGATACAGCACCCCAGCCGTAGGAACCGCCGTGAAAGAATACCATGACCGTTTTTCCTTCGGCAGGTCCGTTTGAATTCGACCAGACATTCAGAGTCAGGCAGTCTTCACTCTGCGGGTAATATGACCCCTCTTCCGACGGCCACTCCGTCTGAACAGGTGAATGCCCGAAATAATAGGCCTGATAAACGGTTTCACTGTCATGCGCGGGGACCGGATCCTTCCAGCGGAGATTACCGACAGGCGGTTCGGCATAGGGAATCCCTTTGTAAGAAATCACGCCGCTGTCATTAAGCCCGACAAACACGCCGTTATTGCAGACGGCAGCAAGAGATTCATCATAATCACCGCTTATTATTTCATTTTCTCCGTACAGATTCCGGATCTGCGCTCTGACCGTATTGTAATCACCGGCGCCGCATCCGGAAAGAAGTGAAACGCAAATCAATAATGCGATAAACCAAAAGCTTTTTTTCATAACCGTCCTCCACAAATCCCGGTTTTCCGGTTTACACCCTGTTCATCGGAATATTGTGTGTTTTTGCTTTTTTACCGGCCAGCTCATTGCACAGGAGCATTAAGCCCAGTAAACAAATCAGCACAAAAGGCATAATTCTGAAAGAAATACCCGTTGCCGCATAGCCGAGCGCAAGCTGAGATAAGAAACCCATT
>CADBOL010000231.1 GCA_902796295.1 Oscillospiraceae bacterium | reverse complement strand
CGCTTCGTGATACTCCTTGTTTCTTCATCTCACCGTCTCGCTTTATCGCCCACAGGGCGCGCTTCGGCGGTTCGACCACCGGACACCCGCGCCCCTCAAGGGGAAGGCTTTGGCATTCCGAATTCCGCATTAAAAAGGCCCGCCGAAGCGGGCTTTTTTTACACACTCAGGAGGCCTGCGTCAATGAGATACTGGCCGCCGGTGCAGTATTTTGCTTTGTCGCTCGCAAGGAAGAGCACCATATTCGCCGCATCCTCCGGCTCAATCCAGGGAACCGGCTGAAGATTGCCCGCGGATGCCTCCGCTATCTCCATCGGAGTCTTGCCCTCCATTGCGGCAAGACCGTCATTCATCGGTGTGTTCACGCCTGTCGGATGAATGCTGACAACCCTTATGTTATACGGGGCGAGCTCAATCGCCCAGGCTTTGGTAAGTCCGGTAAGCCCCCATTTTGAGGCAGTGTAGTGAGAGAGGCGTCTGCCGCCGCGCAGACCCATGACAGATGAGTTGTTGATGATGACTCCGCTCTGCTTTTCTTTCATGAAGGGAACCACTCTTCTCGTCACATTGAAGGGGCCCTTGAGGTTTATGTCAATCATCGCGTTCCACTCTTCATCGGTCATTTTGTCAACCTCCGCATAGGCGCAGATGCCGGCGTTGTTGAAGAGTATATCTATCTTGCCGAATTCCTTTATCGTCTCATTGACGGCGCGTGTGACCGCCTCATCATCGCGTACATCTCCCGCGCAGATCACGCATCTGCCGCCGAGCGTTTCAATCTCTTCTTTAAGGGATTTAAGCTCATCGCTCGTACCGAATTCGTAGGCGGGGTATTCTATTTTTTTTGCGACGTCAAAAGCGGCGATATCCGCTCCCTCTTTTGCGAATGCGAGAGCCGCCGCTCTGCCCTGACCGTGTGCCGCGCCTGTTATAAAAGCAACTTTTCCGCTGAATTCTCCCATTTTTTATTCCTCCGTTTTTCCGTCTTTCACATAGCCGTAAAGCACCTCGTCAAGAGGCACCTTCGCCACGGTATTAAAGAGATTCGTGGCATACATTATGCCGGCGAAAGCTATGAGCGCGACGATGTCTTTTTCGCTGTAATCCGCCTTTAATCTGTCATAAATCTCCTGTGAGATATTATGGGGATTCTGTGTAATCTGCGCCCCGAAATCGAGCAGGAGCTTCTCTGTTTCATTGAGGGTGAGATTGTCGGGATCCTCGCCCGCATCTATGAGGATTTTTCTGAAAAAAGTGCCGCAGATGAGACAGGTATTGCCCGTTGAAACGGCATAGGAAAAAATCGTCATCGCTCTCTCGCCGAAAACCGGAACAAGCTCGTCATAAAGAGTGTACCACTCCATGTAGGCCTTGAACGAAGGTACATCCTGAAGCAGGGTCCTTTTCATATTGGTTATCCTGCCGTGCTTTTTTATCTGGTCGTCGTATTCCGCTCTGACCTCGGGCGGAGATGACTCGTATTCGGTCATTTTAAGATATGACATAATGATTCCCCCTGTGATTTATTAAACAAATAGATTTTATATCCAAGGAGTGTCAATGTCAAGAATTCATCTGCAAAATATTGAATTCGTAACAATTTATTGATATAATTATCATAATTAACTGTTATAATCAACATTATATTATAGATTCGGAGCGTAATATGGATAAAATAAAGCGCAAAATCAACAACGCCATAGGCAAAATAATCACCTCTCTGCCCGGAGACACGAGCCAGACCTCAACGGAGGGAGCAGTAATTCCGGAATATGACAATCCCGTCATGTCCGCTCTCTGCCGCAGGGCGGGAGCCGAGGGAGCAGTGCTGCTCAAAAACAAAGACAATGCCCTTCCCCTTAAAAAAGATGAGAAAATCAGCGTGTTTTCACGCCTTCAGATTGACTGGTTCTATACGGGCTACGGCTCTGGCGGAGATGTAAATCCGCCGTACTGTGTCAGCCTGATTGACGGCCTGAGAAATGCGGGCGCCTGCATAAACGAGGAGCTCGCCGCCAAATACGCCTCATTCTGCGCGGAGAATCCGCCCGATAAGGGATTCTGGGCCCACTGGCCGACCTCTCAGCCGGAGCTTCTTTTTTCAACTGAAGAGATGGCAAAAGCCGCCGCGCAGTCTGACACGGCGATTGCGGTCATAGGCAGGTCATCCGGCGAGGATATGGATAACACCCTCACAAAGGGAAGCTGGTTCCTTACGGACGATGAAAAACGCCTGCTCTGCGATATTACGGCTTACTTCCGTAAGGTAATACTCATTCTCAACTGCTCAAACATCATCGACATGTCGGAAATTGAGGAATACTCCGATAAAATATCCGCGATACTGTATGTGTGGCAGGGCGGAATGGAGAGCGGAAACGCCGCAGCGGATGTGCTTTACGGCATCTGTCCCCCGTGCGGAAAGCTCCCCGACACGATTGCCGTCAATTACGCCGCGTACCCGTCGTCTAATGATTTCGGAGCGAAAAAATTCAATAATTATTCCGAAGACATTTATGTCGGATACAGATTTTTTGAAACTTTCGCTCCCGATAAGGTGCTCTATCCCTTCGGATTCGGCCTCGGCTATACCTCGTTTGAGTTTTCCGGTATTGATTTTAAAAAGACCAAGTCAAAAGTCACGGTCCGTTTTGATGTCGTAAACACGGGAGGCTTCAAGGGAAAAGAAACGCCTCAGATTTATTTTGAGGCTCCGCAGGGCAGGCTCGGCAAGCCTTCAAGGCAGCTCTGCTGGTTTGCGAAAACAGACATGCTCTCTCCCGGCGAAAGCGAAACCTTCACCGCGGAAATTCCGCTTGATTCCCTTGCCTGCTATGATGACAATACTCTTCATTCATATATTCTCGAGAGCGGAGAATACAGATTTTACCTCGGCAGCGATGTGAGAAGCGCACCGCTCTGCGGCAGTTTTACAATACGCGGAGATATTATAGTCTCTCAGCTCTCGCAGCATGCGGCTCCGGCTGAGGAATTTCTCAGACTTGTCAATGACGGCGGAAAGGTTAAATATGAAATCGCCCCGAAATCGGGAGTGAATCTCAGATACAGAATCAGAGAATCGCTGCCTGTCTCCGGCACCGCTCCCGGCACAAAAAAATGCACCCTCTTCGATGTAAAAAACGGCTGTGCAACGCTTGATGATTTCATTATGACTCTTTCGCTTGACGAGCTCGAGGCGCTCAGCCGCGGAGATTACACAATGAACAGCCCGCTGGGTACTTCCGGCAACGCCGGAGTTTACTGCGGAGTTCTCGGATCCTTGAGAGACAAGGGAATCCCGGCGCTGACATTCACCGACGGCCCGTCCGGGATAAGGCTTAACACAACCGCTTCTCTCATACCGGTCGGCACCTGTCTTGCGAGCACATTTGACACCCGGCTCATTGAAGAAATCTACACCGAAACAGGCAGAGAAATGAAAGCCCTCGGCTCCGATGTGATAGCAGGGCCGGGCCTGAACATACACAGAAATCCGCTCTGCGGCAGAAACTTCGAGTATTTTTCCGAAGACCCTCTTCTGACCGGTAAAGCCGGTGCCGCGGCCGTGAGAGGAATCCAGTCCTCCGGCTCCGGCGCGTGCCCGAAGCATTTTGCCTGCAACAATCAGGAAACGAACCGTACCCACAACGATTCGCGGCTCTCCGAAAGAGCTCTCAGGGAGATATATCTTAAGGGATTTGAAATCTGCGTCAAAGAGAGCAATCCCGTGAATATAATGACCTCATACAACAAGATAAACGGCGTCTGGGGGCATTATCACTATGAGCTCGTTCACGATATTCTCAGAGGAGAATGGGGCTGGGACGGGTGCGTTATCACAGACTGGTGGATGCGTTCCGCACACTCGCCCGAATTCCCGTCCCTGCGCGATCAGGCCTACCGCGTGAGAGCCGGTGTGAATATCCTGATGCCCGGCGGAGCGAGAACGGGCAAACACGTGCCTGACGGCACTCTGCTCGAAACTCTCGGCAAAAAAGACGGCATCACTCTCGATGAGATAAGAGAAAACGCGAAATACATCCTTAAGTTTGCAATGAAATTTATCTGAGGTGGCTCTTTATGAAAAAACACTTAATAAAAGCGGCGGCCGCGTTGCTCGTAACCGTGATTTTTGCATCCGCCCTCACCGGATGCGATGGCAGGGCACCCTCCCTGCTTGTCACAAAAGAAGCGACAACAAAAGAAAAATATGACGAGGAATCCATCCGCGCGGAGTTTGAGAGAACCTCTGTTCCCGAGGAGACAACCGAGCCCGCGGAAACCGAGACAGAAACCGAAACCGAAACTCAGGCGGTCACCGAGACGCAGAGCGAGGAGCAGCCGCAGGAATCTCAGGCAGAAACCGAGCCCTCCGAAACCGCTGAAGCCGAAAGCGAAACGGCGCAGAGCGAAACAGAGACAAGCTCTCTTCTTCCTTCGGTTACAGTCACGAGAAAAACCGTGGTCGACTCCAAAATAGAAACCAAAGAAACCAAATCCGATTATAAATACGGCGTCAAAAAAACCGACGTTGTGAGCACCTATTATGATATCTATTCCGACGGCTCCAAGGTTCAGACCGATCAGAAAAGATACTCGAAATATGACTATTCGGGCTTCAAGGCCTCCACAAACGACCTGCTTCCGGAGGCAAAAACAAACAAAATTACCTACGCCGCGCAGATAAGCTCCGCAGTATCGGCAATCAACGATATCCGCAGGAGCGCGGGCAAATCCGCTCTCACGCTTGACGACAGCCTGTGCACCGCCGCGAGCGTGCGCGCAACCGAAATGGCATACAGCGGAAAGGTCGGCAGCAAGAGACCCGGCGGGTCGGGATACGCCTCGGTGCTCACCGATCTCGGACTTTCAAATCCCAAGCCCTGGGAGCTCACCTGCAAGGGCTACAGTGACAGCTCCTCCGCGGTAAACGCAATTACGGCTTCGGACGCGAATTACAGCGGAATCACGGGCGACTCTTACAAAAAAATAGGAATCGGTGTTGCGGCAGACCCCGAAGGAAATCTCTACTGGAGTTTCATTTTCACCGAGTAATTCGCCTTATAATATTTTTCTCTTGTAATTTTTAAAAATCTATCTTATAATAATATTTCGGAGTATTGATGCGGATTGCGGCGGTTTTTGATAAATATCCGTGATCCGACACCCTGAATCAAAGAGGAGGACTATCCATGAGCAAATATGTTATTTCCTACGACATCGGCACAACAGGTGTCAAGACCTGTATTTTTGAAATTGACAAAACGATTAAACTTCTCGGCGCGGGTATGGAGGGCTATCCCCTCTATGTGCTTCCGGGCGGCGGCGCGGAGCAGGATCCCGACGAATGGTGGGCCGCAATGTGCAGCACCACAAAGACTGCGTTTGCTCAGTGCGATGTGACTCCCGATATGATAGAAGGAATTTCCTTCTGTTCTCAGGCGCAGGGCCTTGTGCTTGTTGACAAGGAAGGCAAGCCCGTACACAGAGCGTTCAGCTATATGGACCAGCGCGCGACCGAGCAGATTAAGAAGGGTATGTCATACGGCCCCCAGATTGCGGGAGCGAACATCTTCAAACTCATCCCCTCCCTTCTCATCACGGGCGCCGTATCCGTCAGCGTAAAGGACCCCTCATGGAAATACAACTGGATGAGAGATAACGAGCCCGAGAATTTCGCAAGAGCGTATAAATGGCTCGATGTCAAAGAGTATCTCATCTGCAGGATGACCGATAAATTCGTTATGACGAGAGACTCCGCATTCGGCACTCTCATGTACGATATCAGAGACGGCAAAAAATGCTTCAGCCCCAAGATTGCAAAGATTCTCGGAGTTGACCTCAAGCATATGCCCGATATTATCGACAGCGACGCCGTCGCGGGCACCCTCACGGCAAAAGCCGCAGCGGAGCTCGGCCTCAAGGAAGGCATCGCCGTATTCGGCGGCGGTATGGACGCCTCCCTCATCGGTGTCGGCGCGGGCGCGGCTCAGCTGGGCGACACTCACATCTATCAGGGCACCTCGGGCTGGGTATCGACCGTTGTCGACAGGAGCATAGTCGATACCTCCGCGATGATGGCCGCCGCGGTCGGAGTTCAGAACGGCAGATATAATTATTTTGCCGAGCTTGAAACCGCGGGCAAGTGCCTCGAGTGGGTCAAGGATCATCTCGCGCTTGATGAAATCGGCATCTACCTTGAAAAGACACACGTTGCGGAGTCAACGGAAACCGTATACACATCGCTCTATGATTATCTTTCAAAAGTCATCAACGAAACTCCCGCGGGCTCGGGCGGAGTCGTATTCACACCCTGGCTTCACGGCAACCGCTGCCCGTTTGAGGATCCCTGCTCAAGAGGAATGTTCTTCAACATCTCGCTTGAAACGGGCAAGACTCAGCTCATCCGCTCCGTCATCGAAGGCGTCTGCTTCCATAT
>CADBOL010000230.1 GCA_902796295.1 Oscillospiraceae bacterium | reverse complement strand
GATCAAAAGCGAAAGCGAATGGAAAAGCTTCAGGTCAGAAATTGATTCTTATTATATTTCAAAGAATTCCGGTTCTGAATTCAATGCGCTGGATTCAAAATACGGCAAAGAGTTTTTTGCAAAGAAATCTCTGGCGGTTGTAATGACTCAGGAGGGCAGCGGATCAAGGTTTTATACGGATGTTACCGTTTCGCCCGACGGGAAGGAAATAAAGCTTACCCGCATTGTGCCGGAGGTCTGCACCTGCGATATGGCATACTGGTGCGTTATTGATGAGCTTGAGAGAAGCAATCCCGTTTTTTCACAGAAGAGCGGTAATATCAAAGTCTCATTTGAAAACGCGAAAAGTCTCGGTCAGCTGCCCGGTATGATTGAATCCGATGTCCATATCGGCAGGGCAGACGGGGATACAATGCACGGCCTTAAATCCGGAGACGCCGAAGCCGTTAAAAAAATAATCGGCAGATATACTTTTGACACTCCCGGATATGACAATATCAGCGATGTTATAATAAGGATTGAAGACAGAGAGTATTATTATGATTCGGATTCGGGTATTGTAACCGTTAACGGCAACGGCGTTAATTCCGATAAGGCGTCAAAGCTTACGGACAGTGAGAGAATAAAGCTGAATTCGATAATCCGGAATTATATTGATACCGGGAAACAGGAGCCATCTTCGCAGGCCGGTTCCGCCTCAAAAGGAAAAAGCGACGCCGGCGGAGCCGAAATGACATTTGAGTGCAAAGACGGCAAAACGGGTGTTCTGACCATCAGACGGTCTTCAAACTCCGAAAACACGGACGTCGAAATGATGACGGGCAGACCGTATAAGCTTGAAGCGAAAGACGGCCTCGGGTGGACATCCTATGAATCGTATGTAAGAAAAAACTATGACGCGTCTTACAAAGCTCCCAACCCGGTTTTCACAATGGAAGCCCGCAGTATTCCGCCCGGAGGCGAATATACCGAAACAATCAGTTTTATAAATACTTACGGTGAATTGAAGCCGGGCAGATACCGCATCTCAAAAACCGTAACAATCGGAACCGGCGCAGAAACCGAAAGCGAAACTCTTTATGCCGAATTTACCGTGCAGGAGTGAAGCGAAAAAGCATAACCCCCGCCTTCATCGAAGGCGGGGGTTCTTTGCGTGAGTTCTGATTATTCAGCCGGTGTGAAAGCAGACTTATCAAGTCCGCATACGGGGCATACCCAATCCTCTGGGATATCCTCAAAAGCCGTTCCGGGAGCGATTCCGCCGTCGGGATCGCCTACTGCCGGGTCATAGATGTAGCCGCAGGGGCATTCGTACTTCATATCTTTTCTCCTTTTTTATGCATTTTTACTCGCTTCAAGTGCCTGAGCGAGATCTTCGATTATATCATCAACATTTTCAATGCCGACCGAGAAGCGGACCATATCGGGCATTACTCCGCAGGCAATCAGCTCTTCGTCGGTCATCTGTCTGTGAGTGCTTGACGCGGGGTGAAGCACGCAGGTGTGAGCATCCGCAACGTGAGTGGCTATGATTGCGAGTTTGAGATGTTTCATCATCTCCTCAGCCGCTTTTCTGCCGCCCTTGACGCCGAATGAGATTACGCCGCAGGTGCCGTCGGGCATATATTTTTTGCCGAGCTCATAGTATTTGTCGCCGGGAAGTCCGGGGTAGGTGACATAGGCCACGTTTTCGTTTGCCTGAAGGAATTCGGCGACCTTCTGCGCGTTTTCGCAGTGTCTCTTCATCCTTACGGCAAGTGACTCGATGCCGAGGTTGAGGATGTAGCAGTTCATCGGGGAGGGGATAGCGCCTATATCGCGCATGAGCTGAGCCGTCGCCTTGGTGATGAAGGCTCCCTCTTTGCCGAATTTTTCGGCGTAAGTAATTCCGTGATATGAGTCATCGGGAGTGCACAGGCCGGGGAATTTGTCGGCGTGTGCCATCCAGTCAAATTTACCGGAGTCAATAATTGCGCCGCCGACCGTGGCATCGTGACCGTCAAGATATTTTGTGGTGGAGTGTATTACGATATCTGCGCCCCACTCAATGGGTCTGCAGTTTACCGGTGTGGCGAAGGTGTTGTCGATAATAAGCGGAACGCCGTGGCTGTGAGCGGCTTTTGCGAATCTCTCAATATCAAAAACAATGAGAGCGGGGTTCGCGATTGTTTCGCCGAATACGGCCTTAGTATTGGGCCTGAATGCCGCCTCAAGTTCTTCATCCGAGCAATCGGGATCAATGAACGTGAAGTCAATGCCCATCTTTTTCATTGTGACGCTGAAGAGATTATATGTGCCGCCGTAGATTGATGTGGAGGCGATTACATGGTCGCCGGCGTTCGCAAGGTTGAATACCGAAAAGAAAGAAGCTGCCTGCCCCGAGGATGTGAGCATACCTGCGGCGCCGCCCTCAAGAGCGGTGAGCTTCGCGGCAACGAAATCATTTGTCGGATTCTGAAGCCGTGTATAAAAGTATCCCGAGGCCTCAAGGTCAAAGAGCTTGCCCATATCGGCGCTGGTATCATATTTGAAAGTTGTGCTCTGGATAATGGGAATCATTCTCGATTCGCCGTTTTTGGGAGTATATCCCGCTTCAATGCATTTTGTTTCTTTTCTCATTATGTTTACCTCGCTGAGATTATTTGCCTAAGCTGTCTGTGATTTCAACGGTCTTTGTAGCGTTGTAGCATTCAAACATCTCGTCTGTTCCTTCGGGCACCGTCTTCTTTGAGAGCAGGCTGACGACGGGAACTATAACAAGGCCGCCTACCATTGCGATAACGCCCGAATAGAGCGAATTCCTGAATACGAATGAAAGGAAAGCGCTTGCGGAAACATCGAGCCAGCCGAGCGAGATGCAAAGCTGGATTATTTCAAGACCAACGCCGAATACGAATGAGCATATGACGCCGGCTTTGGAAGTCTTTTTCCAGTAGAGACCGTAGAGGAAGGGAGCAAGGAATGCGCCTGCGAGAGCGCCCCATGAAACACCCATCATCTGGGCTATGAACATATTTGCGCTTGCTGCCTGTTTGATGGCTATCGCCGCGGATAATACGATGAATACAACTATGAATGCTCTCATGATGAGCATCTTCTTTTTCTCGGCGATTTCCTGCTTTTTGAGCGGCTGGATGAAGTCAAGCGTTATGGTAGAGCCGCTGGTGAGAACAAGCGAAGAAAGAGTGGACATTGAAGCCGAGAGTACGAGAACTATAACAACCGCAATCAGAATGGGAGTGAGAGTTGAGAGCATAGCCGGGATTATGGCGTCAAAGCCGTTTGCGGGGCGGCCTGTCGCGGCGTCAATACCGACTGTTTCTCCGTAGAGTCTGCCGAATCCGCCGAGGAAATAGCAGCCGCCGGCAACAACTATCGCGAAAAGGGTTGAAATGATTGTGCCCTTTTTGATTGAGTCTTCATTTTTGATGGCATAGAATTTACCGACCATCTGGGGCAGTCCCCAGGTGCCGAGAGACGTAAGCATTACGACGAAGAGCAGGAAGAGCGGCTGAGGGCCGAAGAATGATGTGAATCCGCCTGCGGGCCATACACTGCCGTCTGCGGTTGTGCTCGGCATAGCGGAGAGGGATTTCATTGCCTCAACAAGTCCGCCGTTCGCTTTGAGCACGGCGAGAATAACGGCAACTATACCCACAAGCATGATGATACCCTGGATAAAGTCGT
>CADBOL010000229.1 GCA_902796295.1 Oscillospiraceae bacterium | reverse complement strand
TGAACCCCGCGCTTATTTCTGCAATGACCGTTTCGGGGATTTTGATTATGCTCGCTCTCATACTGAGGATTTTCGTCATACCGAAATTCACTCTGAAACCCGGCAAGCTTCAGTATGTCATCGAAAAGGCGGTCGGCTTTTTCACCTCTCTCGCGAAAGAAAACAGCCATCACAGGCCCGTTTTCATCGGCGGATACATCTTTGCCGCCGGTCTTTACATCGCGGTGAGCACGCTGTTTGAGCTCCTGGGAGTGCAGGCGGTGACAGTCTCGGGCATGTCGGTTTCTCTGCCGGCGCCCCTGGCGGATATCAACGGAGCGATAGCGATGGGCGTATTTTCCTACGGCGTAATCCTCCTGGGAGGTCTTTTCGTAAACGGACCCAAGGGAGCATTAAAAGCGCTCAAGGATTTCTCGCTTCCCATTTCAATGAGCTTCAGGCTTTTCGGAGCGCTGCTCTCGGGCGCGCTCGTGACCGAGCTTGTCTATTATTTCACGGCAACAAGCTATGTCGTGCCCGTGCTTGTGGGAGTCATGTTCATGCTTCTTCACGCTGTTATACAGGCCTATGTTCTCACAATGCTCGTGTCGATCTTTTTCGGTGAATCGACCGAACCCGTAATCAAAAAAGAAAAAACCAGAAAAAGAGGTAAATAAAATGAATAAAAAAATAAAAGCCATCATTGCCGTTATTTCGGTGCTTTTCATAATGACCGCTGTTGCCCTTCCCGCTTTTGCCGCCGGTGACGCTCCCGAAACCGCCGCCGCGCAGACTCAGCAGGAAGAGGAAGCCCCCGCTGCTGATACGACCAAAATCAAGGCAATCTCCGCCGCCGTGCTCATAGCTCTCGCCGCCTCCGCCGCGGCCGTGGCAATGGCAATCTCAATCAAGAGCGGCAGTGACAATATCGCCCGTCAGCCGGAAGCGGCCGGAAACATCAGGACTAACGTAATGCTCGGCCTCGTCTTTATCGAGACCGCTCTGATTTATGCTCTTATAGTCGCGATTCTTGTTATCTTCGTCTTATAAGATACGGAGGATATTATGCCGCTTAATATTGATATACAGCAGATTCTGCTTCATATGCTGAATTTTGCCATTCTCTTCTGCGCTCTCTATTTCATTCTCTACAAACCCGTGAAAAACTTCATGGATAAGAGAAATGATTATTTTGACGAGCTTGAAAAGAAGAGCGGCGAAAAGCTCGAGGAAGCGGAAAAGCTTAAAGAAGAATATGAGGAGAAGCTCACCTCTCTCAAAGAGGAGGAGGATTCTCTCAGGGAAAAGGCGGTCGGCGAAGCGCGCCTGAAGGCGGATAAAATCATATCCGGGGCGCAGACACAGGCGGCCGACATAATCGCCAAATCAAAGGCGAGAGCCCTTAAAGAAAAGAACAGTATGATTAAAGCCGCCAACAAAGAGATAAAAGCGCTCGCCGAGGAGGCGGCGCAGAAGCTCATTATTGACGGTGAAGACGCTTACGAAACCTTCCTGAATTCTTTTGACGGCGGGGAGAACTGATATGGCGCGTAACAAAACGGCGATCCTGTATTCAAGCAGGGAGCCGACCAAGGAACAGTTTAACAGAATAAAAAGCGTTATAAGGTCAAAAACAGGCGCTAAAGATCTCGAATTTGTCTATGATGAAAAAATCACCAACGGATTCAAGCTCGAGGTTGATAACAGACTCTATGACTGGACCGTTGAGGGGCGCCTTCATCAGCTGACTTCAAAGCTCGATTCTCTTGAATCCAAAAAATCGGTCGTTCCCCTCATGCGCAAGGCGATAGACGATTTCAAGCCCCTTGCCGTGAGCGAGGAGATAGGCACTGTCGTTTCCGTAAGAGACGGCATCGCATTCATTACCGGCCTTGAGAGCGCCGAATACGATGAAATCCTCGTGTTTGACTCGGGCGTAAAGGGAATAGTGCAGGATCTCAAAGAGGATAAACTCGGCTGCATACTTTTTGATTCGGATGAATTTGTCTCTGCAGGAAGCAAGGCTGTGCGTACCGGTCAGATTGCCGGTATGCCGGTAGGCGAGGGATTCATAGGCAGAGTCATCAACTCTCTCGGTATGCCGATTGACGGCCTGGGCGACATAGAGGAGGAGGATTTCCTCCCGATAGAAAAGAGAGCGCCCGGTATTGTTGACAGACAGCCGGTAAACACCCCTCTTGAGACGGGCATTATCGCCATTGACTCGATGTTTCCCATAGGCAGAGGGCAGAGAGAGCTTATTATCGGCGACAGGCAGACGGGCAAAACCGCCATTGCCGTTGACACCATACTCAACCAGAAGGGCAAAGACGTAATCTGTATTTACGTTTCGATCTGCCAGAAGGCCAGCACGGTCGCGGCGCTCGTATAC
>CADBOL010000228.1 GCA_902796295.1 Oscillospiraceae bacterium | reverse complement strand
TTATTGATATAACCTGAGCTTACGCTTGTGCCGTTTGCACCGTCTTTACCGTTTTTGATAAAGAAATCTGATTCGGTGCCGTCGGTGAATTTTATAATGTATCTGTCTGTAAGACCGTCGGAGGAAACATAAGTATTGTCTTTGGCGATTGATTCTATGCCGACCGCGTTGCTTACCCAGCCGAGAACCGCCTCATTGGATGGCGTACTCAGAGAGTTCGTCCCCGTTGTTACGGCTCTGACTGTATAGTGATGCTTGCTGCCGTAAGCGACACCGTTGAGGGTATATGAAATATTGTTGCTGTCTGAAGGAATAAATATCTGAGAATTAATTACCTGATCATCATCATAAATCATATAACCTGCCGGGGTCGGGCCGAACGGAATGGTATCCGGTTTTTCCCAGGTGAGTAATACCGATGAATTATCAAGATTGTTCTCATTCATCCTGAATTCCGCCTCAAGATTTTTGGGCGCACCTACAGGAGATGTAACATCACTTACGCCGAATCCTACAACAGGAGTCTTCTGAGCCGGATCCTCTGACAGACTGACCGACCACTGGGCAAGATACCAGTTAAAGAAGTAGTTCTGAAGCTGCGCCGCGGGAACAAGGGCATTGGGAGACGGGTCAACGATTCCGACCTTGAATCCTTCGGAATCTGAAGTTGAAACCGTCTGTCCTTTTGAATGCGAATAATCGAGGTTGACATATCCGCCGCCCCAAAGCTCAACATCGCCGGGAGTTTTTCCGCCGCCCTGAAGAGTCAGGCTGAAATTGAAGCCGTGAGCCATTTCGGTTGAGTGTGATGTACCTGTGGAGTAAACATATTCGGTTTCGGTTGTACCTCCGGCTATGCCTGTGCTGAAACGGACGCCGTTACTCAGGTCGTCAATCTGGTTGTTCTCAGTCCATTTCTGATAAATATAAGGGTTACCCTGTGCATCGGGAAGAACAGCGTTAACATAATTATCACCGTAGGTGATCTTTTTCAGCTTGTTTGCTTTCGGAGTTCCCTGTAAGGAGTCAATATATGCATTATATCCGTCAACAGCGGTGTTATACTCCTCGATTCCCATAATTCTGTAAACCGGTTCTGCAGGAACGGTTACGGAATAGCCGTTTTCCTTAAATGTACCGGAGACGGGGTTATAGATATCATAAGAATAAACATGAACGGGAACTATTGTGACAACTACCGAGTCCTGACTTGCCGTGAAACTGTGGGAATACTCTTTTGAGAAGGATTTTTCAAAGGTTTCGCTCCAGTCAAGAGAATAGCCCACCTCAAGACTCGACTTGAAATTGCCTGCCTGAAGTTCTCCTGCAAAGCCGACACCGAAGGAAACGTTATTGCCCTTTGATGTAGTCTTTTCATATGAATAACCTATGGTATATGTAGTGCCGGCGTTGTTGCCCTCATCACCGTATGCTCCGGCCTGATCAAGTGATTCGAAATACGGAGAACCCTGAAGAACGACAACCGGTGTCCGGTCGGTGGTTATGAAACTGTGATTATTGAATCTGCCTAAAAGACCGTCGTCATCATAATCCACTGCGCAGATAACCGTATTAAGGCATTTTGATGAAGTATCTGTCCAGTGGTCGCCTCTGTTATATAAGCACTTACTGGCGTTAACTTCATTTACTAAGTCAACATTTGTATCGGAGTGATCTCTTATGTCGCTGCAGCCGTAATTGATGATGGTGCCGTAATCCGTTACGGTCTTTTTGCCGCCTACGGTTTCAACAACATCATCAAATTCGCATCCGCCGCATATGCCCATATATAAGGCATAGTCTCTGTAGTCTTTTTCCTTGAAAGCAACAACATATACAAACTGCTCACGGCCTGCAACGTTTCCGTCAAAATTGCCTGCCGCAACCTGAGTTGTGAAAATAAGGCCTGTTGTGAGGCTTCCGTTCATAAAAGTACTGAATGACTGAGTAAAGAATTTAGTGTCAAACTGTGACATGAGAGAGCCGGATTTGGCGCTGTAAATGGAGCCTTCAATAAATACTTCGGCAGGGCTTGAACGGCCGTTGGTATATGCCGTCTCAACCTGAATCTGCGGCCACATAGAGTCAGAGTCATGATAGAAATGTTCTTTTTCGGCTGTGCCTATCTGAATCTTGTCAAGCTCGGTCCTGGTAAAGCTGCTTCCGTTATATGAGATGATTGAATAAGCATAGTTGCTCTTATCTATGTCGCCGAGGCTGGCTATATCTATTCCCTTGGATGTGTCTTTCCACACAACGCCTCTGCATATATCATCATAGGAGGTATAGCCGGCGCAGATTATGTCTTCGGTCCCGTTGCCGTCAATATCACCCGCGGCAATTTCGCCCATATGCATTGCCTTGTAGTAATATGTGGAGGAACTGCTGTCGGAAGAAACCAAACCGGCACGGTCATACATCCACTGTGTGTCTTTCACGCTCCATGTCGAGCCGGAAAGCTGCATAACCGAAACGCCGGTAACATAACGCTCAAAGGAAGTACCGGATTTATGAAGACCGTTTTCAACGCTGTTACCGCTTTCAGAAGCGGGATTGCCGAAACCGGTGGAAATGGCAAGGTCTTCAACTCCGTTTGCGTCAAAATCGCCGACAGCGAAACTGACGGTGGGCTTGAATTCCCAGCGGCTTTCACGGCCTGAGAGCAGATCGACTGATGCCGGCCTCAGATTTGCTATTGTTGTGACAACCCTGCTGCTGAGAGAAGAGCCGTTGAAAGTGATTTCGCACACCTTTACGTTATTTCCGGTTGACGGGCAGTAAACAATGATACTGTCTTTGCCGTCATTGTCAAAATCACCTGCCGCGATTTCAAAATAGGCGGCGTTCAGATAATAAGGAAGATCGCGGTCTCTTGTCCATGATGAAGAGTCCAGATCAAGTCCGTACATCTGGTTCGTTTTAAGGTTCTGAAGAACAACATAGGTATGATATGTCCAGGTTCCGTTGAGCTTATAGTTTGAATAACCTATAAAGGCGATATGGTCATCCCTGCCGTGACCGAGAGGATCGCAGCCGGCGGACTGAACATAGCTCAGGCGGTATTTTTTCAGAAGATTGTTATCGTCACTGAGTGAAATCAAAGCCCCGGAGGGATCCGATGAATTTGCCCTGTTAGGATCTTTGAGCCAGTAATAACCGCTGCCGTAATGGTCGTATGCCGATGAGTATTTGAGATCAAGCGACGGATTCCGGCTTGATTCATAAAGGTCAAACTTATACTCTTCGTATTCCCCATCCCATGTCTGATAATAAAAAAGTTCATTCATTGTGGATAACGAGAAAACGCGGCCCGACGGCTCACCGTAGGGGTTTGCCGTGCTGTTCACATTGGCCGGAGCCGGGTTTGACAGCAGAAAGTTGGATGCTGACGGATCTGCGGCCTTTGCAACGGTACCGTTAATACCTATCGCAAACGCGGTAAAGCACATCAGCAGCGCCATTGTAATACTGACGATTCTTTTCATTTTGGTGTTACCTCCGTAAAGAAATATTCCTTCATTTTACAAATCTATTATAAACCCGGAGCGGAAACAGTTAAATATCCGCTCTCTAATATATTTGTTAGACTGCCGTAATGAATGATACCGTTATCTGATAACCGCCGAATAACCGCGGGATTTTTCATGGGCTATTTCCACTCCGGTACCGGCTGTTTTTTCTTTAAGCGATGAAATGCTGTTGTAAAAAGGCTGGATTTCGGAAGTGTCGGCATCAGCCACTCCCCAGACCACCTCAAAGATTTCTTTTGCGGTGAAATATTCACCTTTGTTGTCACAGAGGAATTTCAGAATCGCGTATTCCTTCTGACGCAGAAGCAGGTCTCTTCCGTTGAATTCGGCGCCGAATGAATAATCGTGAAAAATAATATTGCCGAATTCCGATTTTGAATCTCCGATATTTTTGCGGCGCAGCAGAGACTTGACTCTGAGGAGAAGTTCCTCCATATGATACGGCTTCTCAAGATAATCATCGCCGCCGGCGCGGAATCCCTCGATTACATCTTTGCTCGTGTCAAGAGCGCTGAGAAAGAGGATTTTGACATCGCTGGTTTCTCTGAGCTCTCTGCAAAAATCGAGCCCGCTGCCGTCCGGCAGCATAATATCAAGGATTATCAGGGAAATACCGCCGGTTTCCCGGCATATTTTCTCTGCCGCACCGACAGATTCCGCCGAGAGAACCTCATATCCGTTAAGCTCGAGCATGGTGCGGTTGGTATAGAGAATATCCTTATTATCTTCAACAATCAATATCTTTGACATATCTCAGCACCCGTCAAATGTTACAGTTACGGTGAGACCACCGCCGGGAGTGTCGGATAAAACAACAGCCCCGCCGTTATTCTCCGTTATTTCTCTGCACAGAGCAAGACCTATACCTGTGCCCTTGTCACCGGAATATCCCCGGTCAAACGCTTTTGACTTCTCTTCATCGGTCATCCCGTCGCCGTGATCTGTGACTGTGATAACAGTTTTATCATTTTCCGAAAAACCGGCGAGCTCTATGACATTATTACGGCAGTGGCGGGTAGCGTTTGATATGAGATTATAGAGGCAGTGAAAAACAAGATCTTCGCTGATATCGGCGCCTATCCCGTCTTTGCATTTTACCGTAATCCTGTTATTGTTTCTCTTGCACAGCGGCTCGCAGAATGCCGAGGCGGATATCAGCGTTGATGATAGATTGCTGACCTTTTCTCCGCTGTTTTCAAACCCCGTAACCGATTTCTGCTTGAGGTTATCAACCATTTTGCCGAGTCTGACCGCTTCATTCTCTATAGTCGAGAGCCCTTCGGCTGTCTTTTCATCTGCCAGCCCGTTTTTCAGCTGATAAGCGGTAAGCGCGGAAATATTGCTGATAACCGTGAGAGGTGTTTTGAGCTCGTGACTTAAATCCGCAAGGAATGTGTCGCGCATATTGCCGAGCTTCACCACTGCTTCATTTGCCTGCAAAAGCTCTTTTTCTCTCATTTTTGCCTCGTCGAGCATTTTGCTTGTATCTTTGAAGTCGAGCGCAAGAGCAACCGTGTTGATAAAGGTGAAAACAACTATACCCGTTTCGGTGCTGATGGCATTGTATGTTTTTGACGAAAAGCCGAAGAGCTCAACAAGAGCAAAAACGAACACCACAGCGACGCCGAAAATAATCAGCTTTTTATAGACCTCAATCTCAAACCTGTTTTTATTCAGAGAATAAACAATATTCAAAAGCATAAGCGACAGCAGCGCCGCCAGGATATATGCGCCGGGATTGCTTATACGCGTATAGGTGATTGAGGGAAGAAAAACAGTAAGGGCAATGCCGGCAAATGAATATGCCATAAAAACTCTTTTGAGATTTTTATTAAGACAGCCTTCAAAAACCGTATTTGTGTAGGCCACCGCGAAAAACGCTATAAGGATCTTTGAACAGTATTCAATCCTGTGACTCAGATACCAGCTGATATTTTTGAAAATAACGGCTATTAGGAACGGCGTGGCATAGTTGACCGCTCCTACGATACACAGGCAGGCAAAATAAAGATAGCGCCTTTTGCGGTCAAAGAAGAAATACATACCGAGATTCATAAGGCCCGCCGTGATGAGGGAAATAAACATTATAGTTCTGCCGATATAGAAAAGCGTCGAGTATCTGACTATATCCGCGGAAGGGCCTGTCAGAACAGAAAGATCATAATGCCTGATATGGTTGAAATTCGCCTGCTGAATAATTATTTCCGTTTTTTTGCCCGATGCAATGAAAAAGCCCGAGGGGCTCTCTGTGCTCGGTATAAAATCCCCGTCATTTGCGGCGACCTTGCCTGCAGAGGCAATCTCTCTGCCGTCTGCAAACACACGCATGGCGTAATCGGATTTTTTGCTGTAAAACCCGTATGTCACGCCCGGCACGGTATT
>CADBOL010000227.1 GCA_902796295.1 Oscillospiraceae bacterium | reverse complement strand
CTCTGCCCATGATTCCGCCGATTGTTGTGATTTCATCGCCGACCTGGATATTATCGCGCATTGACTGCTCTTCTTTTTGCTTCTTTTTCTGAGGACGTATCATCATGAAATACATCACGGCAAAAAGAGCAACCATCATAACTATAAGACCTATGGGGCTGCCGCCCTGACCGGATGCCGACCCGGCATTACCGCCCTGCGCGGCGCTTGCAAACAATAATAAAGAATCCATTAAGTGACCTCCAAAACAATGATACTTTATTATAAAATAAAATATACTAATATGCAATAGTTTTTTTGATTATCGGCTGATTAAATTCTCGTGTCGAGCAAATCCGCATATCTGTCGTGATACTCGCCGAAAGTACCGGCGTCAAGCGCATCTCTTATCTCCTGCATGAGATTATTGTAAAAATAAAGATTATGCATAACGCAAAGACGCATTGCGAGCATTTCTTTCGCCTTGAAAAGATGGCGGATATAGGCGCGCGAAAACTTGCGGCACACGGGGCATGAGCAGGTTTCATCTATCGGAGACGGGTCTTTTTCATACTTATTGTTATTGAGATTTATTATGCCCGCTTTTGTGAAAAGATGCCCGTGCCTCGCGTTTCTGCTCGGCATAACGCAGTCGAATAAGTCAACACCTCTTGAAACAGCTTCAAGTATATTCCCGGGAGTGCCGACACCCATAAGATAGCGGATTTTATCCCGGGGCATAAAAGGCTCAACCGCCGAGATAATCCTGTACATCTCTTCCTTCGGCTCACCCACGGCGAGGCCGCCAATCGCGTAGCCGTCAAGATCGAGGGCGGCAATCTGCTTCATATTCTCAATTCTTAAGTCTTCATATGTGCAGCCCTGGTTTATACCGAAAAGAAGCTGATTTTTATTGACGGTATCCGGCAGGGAATTAAGGCGCTCCATTTCCGCCTTGCAGCGCTCAAGCCACCTGACGGTCCTCTCACAGGAGGAGGCGGCATACATATACTCCGCGGGGTTTTCAACGCATTCATCAAAAGCCATCGCAATAGTCGAGCCGAGATTTGACTGAATCTGCATACTCTCCTCAGGGCCCATGAAAATATGCCTGCCGTCAATGTGGCTCTGGAAGGCGACACCTTCCTCTTTTATTTTTCTGAGCGAGGCAAGCGAAAACACCTGGAAACCGCCGCTGTCGGTAAGGATGGGACCGCTCCAGCCCGTAAACTTATGAAGACCGCCGAGTTCCTTAATAAGCTTATCTCCCGGTCTCACATGAAGATGATAAGTATTTGAGAGCATCACCTGACAGCCTATATTTTCAAGGTCTGTCGATGAGAGAGCACCCTTTATAGCCCCGCAGGTGGCGACATTCATGAAGGCCGGAGTCTGAAAAGTTCCGTGGACCGTCACGAACTCTCCCCTGCGCGCTTTGTTTTCGGTTTTGATTAATCTGTACATAATATACCCTTAACACATTCCGTGCTTTATTTTTAAATAATTTTATAATAATGCCTGTTTAAAGTCAATAAATTTTTCTTGACTAAAATGAAACAAGCTTATATAATATAATAGTATATATGCAAGCGATATCATCCCGAAAGGATTTTGACATGAAAATTATCATAGCAGGCGCAGGCTTCGGAGGGCTGCAGGCGGCAAAGACTCTCGCTGCAAATGGCCACGAGGTTACAATTTATGAAAAAATGTCCGAAGATGAAATCGGGCGCAACTGGTTTGATGATGTTGACTACAAGGTAGTCAGCGATCTCGGCATTAAGCTGCCCGAAGGCAGCTACAGGACGGAAGATATTACAATGGTTCCTCCTTTCACCGAGGATAATATCACCGTCAGTGTGCCCAAAGAGCAGAGGAACTGGAGAGTCAACCGCAGACTTCTGCAGACTCAGATGATAAAAGACGCTCTCGCAAAGGGCGCAAAAATAATATATGACACTCCCTGCCGCAAGTTGATTATAAAAGGCGATAAGATCGGCGGAATCGTCGCAGGCAAAGAAAAAGAAAAAATCTACTGTGACCTTGTCATAGACTCCACAGGCATCGGCTCCCCTCTCAAAAGATCTCTTCCCGATGAATTCGACATCATCAAAGAGCCGGCCGAGAGTGAATATTACAGCGCTTTCAGAGGTATCTTTGATACCTATCCCGATCAGCCGCTGCCGAAGCAGAAGAAAAAAATATTTGTAAAATTCATGGGCCAGAACGGTCTCTCAAGAGTAATCTGCGAGCCGGACGGCAGGATAGATGTTTTCATTTCAAAGCTCGGCAGGATGTCAAGATTTGAGTATGAGACACTTTTCAGACAGCTCAGGATCGAAAATCAGTTCATTGGTTATGAAGACCTTGAAAAATGTCTGTTTGCAAAACTCCCCGCAAGATTCCCGCTCACAAAGATGATTGCAGACGGCTACGCGGCAGTCGGTGACAGCGCATTTATGGCAACTTCAATGCTCGGCTGCGGTATCGCGGATTCCATAAGAGGCGGCCAGATTCTCGCCGACACGATAGTTGAGGCAGACACTTATACCGCAAAGGCACTCTGGAAATATCAGGTAACATATTTCAAGCAGGTTGCCGCCGACAGATTCTATTATGACGGGCTCAGAAGAGCTCTCTTCAACTCAAAGTCGGATGAGGTCCGTTTCCTGCTTGAAGGCGGTTTCCTGACCGAGGCGGAGCTTAAAGATATAGTCCTCGGCAAGGGAATATATTCATCCGTCGGCTTTATCCTCTCAAAATTCTCGGTCGGCAGACGCAAATTCAAATATTTTGTCGAGGTTATCAAAGCTCTTTCAAAAGCCAAAAAAGCCGTTGCCCTCGCAAATCAGATTCCCTCAAGATATGATAAGGGCAGAGTGAACTCCTGGCAGAATAAAATCAACGAACTTTATAAGGATTAAATTTGATTATATTTATTAACCCTCAAGGCTTCCCAGGAAACCTTGAGGGTTGGTTTTATTAATTAGCACATTTAGGATTGTGCCCGGCATATTGTATCAGATATCAGATTTCAGATAATAGATGTCAGATGATGGAATAGCATTGCGGTGGATTTATATTTATCCGGTAACCGATGGTGTCGATTCCTTGTCATCCCGAGCAAAGCGAGGGATCTCGTTTGTAGGAGATTCCTCACCATAAAGGTTCGGAATGACAGTTGAAAAGCGTATTGCGGGGGATTGAATTAACACCTCATCCACCGCAAGCGGTCCCCCTTCCCCTCAAGGGGAAGGCTGATGCTCACCGCATACAAATTCGTATCCCACGCCGGGATATAGGGATGATGGCGCATTTCAAACCGGTATGAACTGTCCATTTCATTAATCAGCAGCGGGATTTCAAACGCATCCGCGAATCTGTGATAGACAGCGATATTCAGTCTGGGCCGGCAGCGGCGTATGGTATCGGCCGCGCCTTTGAGGATATTCATCTCCTCGCCTTCGGCGTCAATCTTTATATATGATATATCTTTCCCGGCGCAGATTTCATCGAGCGTGATACATTCTCTTTTTTCTCCGCGCGGGCCGACAGCCGACTGTCTGCCGGCGGAAGATGCGAACTCAATCTCACCTGTGTATGAGGTGCACACCTTGTTTACACAGGTGAGATTTTTATATCCCTCAAGCTTTTTTATGAGCTTTGCCATGTTTTTGACATCGGGTTCAACGGCAATTATCTCATCATATTTACCGCCTGTAAATGAGAGATACTCCTCTATAGTATCACCCGTGTAAGCCCCGATATCAACATATGCGCCGCGCCCGTCGGGCCGGAGAAAGCTCTTGTAAATCTCCTCTTTTTCGCTTGTGATATCAAGCAGATATTTCAGCTCACCGGAACAAATGAAATTATAGTATCCTTCAAAAACCCGCCTTGACTCACCCGGAAAAAGCGAGCGGGCCCGGTTGATTTTTTCCTCATTACGCGCGAAAAATCCGTCATCCGAAATCTCCTCTCCCGCGACGGGAACACAGGGATAAATCACTCTGTGAGTTTCACTCAGCGAAATGATATGATTCATCACATCCGGAATACAGCTGCCGAAAGCGGGAGCGATAATGAAATCTCCGAAGGCCTTTTCAAAATCCGACAGCTTTTTCACTGCGAATCCTCTGAAAATCTGCCCCCTTACGAAATCATCGCTCGCGGTGATGCCGAGAATTTCAATGCCGTTTTCACGGAATAAATCAATGACCTTATCCGCCCCGTTGCCCATGCCGTAAATGAGCACCGGGAGGCCCGAGGATTTTATCCGTTCAATATAGTGAGGGAGTTTAAGTTCAAAATCAAGCATAGGCACCTAAGTATTAATCCTGTTTTAAATAGTCTGTATTAATCATTTAAAAGTCTTATATAACAAATCTTCACGGATATAACTCAGCCCGCAAGGTTTTGCCTTGCGGGCTTTGTCGGTTTTGCGTAAAATCACTCAAGCTTAGTGAAGTCAATTCTTCTGATTTCGATATAAGGCGGAATCGGATTCGTATACGGGCTATCCTCTGTTTCTACGCCGCCTTCTTTGACCGTCTTAACAACTCTGGCATAGAGCTTCACGGAGGTCAGTGTTTCGTTATCGTTAAACTGCTGCTTGATAGATTCGGGAACACTCATTTTCAGCAATGTCTGAACATAAACATCTGAAGTATCCGAACTGAAGGAATCTGTATTTGCAACAGCCCACTCGATATCGGTAACAGGAACCTCGGTGATTGTTCCGGTAGAAGAAGTCTCCTGAAGATAGAACTCAATTTTATCCGTAATTTCAACACCTTCGGAGGCAACATCAGAATCCTCAATTTTGAAGTAGATATAATCTTCCGGCTCAAAATCATCGCTGTCTTCACCTGCTGCAGATGCTGTCGGAATCATTGTGAGATACTGAACATCACGGCTGTCAATACTGTCTCTGAAACGTATATCCGGATCAGCGTAACCTGATTTAGCAGATACAACAAGAGTGTTGATAAAGAGTTTTGCTTCAAAGAGCGTAAATGTATTCGTGTGACCGGCACCGGTATAGATTACATTGCCGCGGCTGAAGAGGAAGTAAGCATTTTCAGCATCGTTTCTCTTGCCGGTGTAAGTATACTTTCCGTCTGCATCCTTTGTTGCTGTCCAGAAATCACCGTATGCAAGCGCATACCATACAGTTATATCGTCACCGTTCATATTGCACTGATAGACCTGCTCGTGAGTTGTCATAATATCCTGAGTCTGGTTCATATCATCATTGTTGTGAAGATAACCGTCAATACGTCCATCACGATCCTGCTGAATATTGACATCATAGGGGTACTTTGTTATCTTACCGCCGTTAACCTGAGTAACCTTATCGGTCTTGAACGGTTTCTGATAATAAGCATCAGCTTTAAGATTATCAAAGTTTTCTCTGTAAATCTGTCTGAATGTTGTAGCCGACGGGAAGAGCTGAGTGGTATTATTGGGGTTAATATATCTTGCGATTGTATAATCGGTGAAGCCCTGTGTATACCTGTCAAAGTCAGCCGTTATATTACCGTCTTCATTCAGTATTGGCTGGCCCTCATAAACCATTTCACCCTTCTCATTAAGGTGACCTACCTTGCCGTCGCTGCCTCTGCCGTAAACATCGGCAGTACCGGGTACCCAGGCAATCGAATAATCATTCTCTATAAAGTGAGATATTGACAAATCATATTTATTTCTGCCCTCAGTGCCTTCAGGAATAATGAATTTGTCATCTTCGGCAACATTGAAATCACCGAAATCGCCTTGACTGCGATACCCGTTATAAAGATAGTTAAACATGTGGGCTCTGCCCAGAGCATTCTTGTTATACGGCTCGGCATCGTTATCCAGACTGAGTCCGGCGTTATATTTCTTGTATGCAATCGCCTCAGATCTCTTCTTGATGGCGTAAGTCGCGCCGTAACGGTCAAGACCTACCGAGTCTCTCAGAATCAGGTTGTTCCAGAATCCCTGCTGGACTTTTGTCGGATACAACGATTTATTCTGAGTATCCGCACGCCAGGCAATCATCCACGAGTTCTCGTCTGTTACTGTTCCGCCGGTAAACGTATTGACAAATCTCTGAACGAAGTCAATAACGGGATTTATCAGCTTCTCAACAACCCAGTTTACAATCTGTGCACCGGTATTCCAGATATTTG
>CADBOL010000226.1 GCA_902796295.1 Oscillospiraceae bacterium | reverse complement strand
ATTATCCTGCATCAGGGCAGAATCGCCGAAATGAAGACCGGTGAAGGCAAAACGCTCGTCGCCACTCTCCCGGCGTATCTGAATGCTCTTGAAGGTAACGGCGTTCATATAGTTACGGTCAATGATTATCTTGCCCGCCGTGACTCGGAGTGGATGGGTAAGGTTTACAGATTCATGGGCCTTACCGTAGGCCTTATTATCCATGAAAAAGAGGGCAAAGACAGGAAAGACGCTTATGCCGCGGATATTACCTACGGCACAAATAACGAAATGGGATTCGACTATCTGCGTGACAACATGGTTGTCTATAAAGAGCAGAAAGTTCAGCGCGGCCACAATTTCGGTATTGTCGATGAGGTTGACTCCATCCTTATCGATGAGGCGAGAACTCCCCTTATAATTTCGGGCAGAGGCGAAAAATCCACCGATCTCTATAAAATGGCGAATTCTTTTGCAATGTCACTCAAATGCATGAGGATCAAAGAGGTTGACAGCAAAACGGATGTCGATGATCTCGTTGATGACAGCGTTGACTATGTTGTTGACGAAAAGGCGAGAACAGCCACTCTCACCAAGAGCGGTGTTGCCAAGGCAGAGAGATTCTTCAATGTTGAAAACCTTATGGACAGCGCAAACATGACGATTCAGCACCATATCAACCAGGCGATCAAGGCAATCGGTGTTATGAGGCGCGATGTTGACTATGTTGTCAGAGACAATCAGGTGCTTATTGTTGACGAATTTACCGGCCGTATTATGCTCGGCAGACGATACAATGAAGGCCTTCATCAGGCAATTGAGGCAAAAGAAGGCGTAAATGTTGAGCATGAGAGCAAGACTCTTGCCACAATCACATTCCAGAATTATTTCAGACTCTATAAAAAGCTTTCCGGTATGACGGGTACCGCCATGACAGAGGAGGGCGAATTCAATCAGATTTACTCTCTCGATGTTATCGCAATTCCCACAAACAAGCCGATGATCCGCGAAGATATGCCCGATGTGGTTTATAAGAACAAGAGGGCTAAATACAACGCTGTTATAGACACCATCGTTGAGGCACATTCAAAGGGACAGCCCGTGCTTGTGGGTACTGTTTCGATTGAAAAATCGGAAGAGCTTTCTTCCCTGCTCAAAAAGAGGGGAATAAAGCACGAGGTACTGAACGCGAAATATCATGACAAGGAAGCCGAAATAGTAGCTCAGGCGGGCAAAGAGGGCGCCGTCACAATCGCCACAAATATGGCGGGCCGCGGAACCGATATCAAGCTCGGCGGTAACTCCGAGTATCTCGCAAAGGCCGAGATGCGCAGGATGGGATTCACCGAGGAAATGATTGAGGAGGCCACCGGCTTTGCCGAGACCGACAACGAGGAAATCCTTGAAGCGAGAAAGACTTACACATCGCTTGAAAAGAAATATGACGATGAGATTGAGCCCGAGGCGGACAGAGTCCGCGAAGCGGGAGGTCTCTTTATCATAGGCACGGAGCGCCATGAGTCAAGACGTATCGATAACCAGCTCAGAGGACGTTCCGGCAGACAGGGAGACCCCGGCAAGAGCAGATTTTTCCTCTCTCTTGATGATGATCTTATGCGCCTTTTCGGCGGCGAGAGAATCAACACAATCATGAATACTCTCAAGGCCGATGAGGATATGCCCATTGAGGCAAAGATGATTTCAAATACAATTGAAAACGCCCAGAAGAGAATTGAAGGCAAAAACTTTGCAATAAGAAAGAATGTTCTTCAGTACGATGACGTCATGAACCGCCAGCGTGAGCTTATTTACAGGCAGAGAGACCAGGTTCTTGACGGCGAAGATCTCAGACCGGTTATAACCAGAATGATTCATTCATCAATTGATGCCGCGGTTGATTCAGCCTGCAGCGATGCCGCTCATAAGTCGGAGTGGAATATCGAAGCGCTCAGAGAGAAATTCAAGGGCTGGCTTATGACCGAGGACGATTTCAGAGACGAAATTCCCGATAAGGAAGAAATAAAAGAATTCCTGTATCAGAGAGCCGATGAGCGCTACGCCGACAGAGAGGCGCAGTTCGGTGAGGATGAAAACGGCGAGATTATCATGCGCTCGCTTGAGAAGATGATTCTGCTGCGCAATGTTGACAAATACTGGATGGATCATATCGACGCCATGGACCAGCTGCGCAGAGGAATAGGACTGAGAGCATACGGCCAGGCTGATCCGGTTGTAGCATACAGAGAAGTCGGCTCCGATATGTTTGACGCGATGAATGAGGAAATCCGCGAAGATACGGCAATGCAGATTCTTACAGTCGTTATCAAGAAGGCGGAGGATACCGAACGTAAGCAGGTAGCTACCATTACCGCTACGAGCTCCTCAAGTGACGGTACAGATAAGAAGCGCCCGGTCAGGAATACCGAAAAGAAGGTCGGACCCAATGATCCCTGCCCCTGCGGAAGCGGCAAGAAATACAAAAAATGCTGCGGAAGCGTTACAAACAAAACCGAGTAAAAAGACATGAAAAGAATAACTGCACTTGTGCTGTGCATTCAGTTAATTTTCATATATTCCATGACAGCCTCCGCTGCTTCTGCGGGGGCTATTAAGATTGACGGCAAAAACAGTAACAACGAGTGGCGCGGATATAATCCGCTCAAGATTTTTGAGAACTCTGATCCCGGAAACAATGTCGATGCAGAATTGACATCGGTACAGTTTGCGTTTGTCAGCGAGAATAATCTGAAAGTTTTTATAGCGGCTCAGCTGAAGCCGAAGCCGGAATCATATGATCAGGCGGGATTCAGGGTTTCGTTTGACGGAAGTAAATTAATTCCTATTATCATAGGCGACGGTACAGAAAAGAAGTATGAAATCATAAATGATGACAATCTGCGCATCGAAGGTGCGACATCATATGATATCAGCGGGATGATTTTCTGTGAGCTTGATGTCACAGTTAAGGGCGGAGTTAAGGAAACGCTCGAATGCGCCTTCAGGGTTATCGACGGCGAAGGTGTTTCATCGGCAGAGGCCGGGTATTCGTTTGTGAATCCGTTTTTCACCACAACGGCTCCGGTGGAGCAGACAACGGCCGTAAAGACCGCGGAGCAGGCAGCTGCGGAGAAGACATCAAAAACAACAACCGAGAGAACGACAAAAGAAAAGACGACAAAGACAACCACAGAGAAAACAACGAAAGAGAAGACGACAAAGACAACCACGGAGAAAACCACCAAGGAAAAGACAACGAAGACAACTACAGAGAAAACGACGAAGGAAAAGACAACGAAGACAACCACGGAGAAAACAACAAAAGAAAAGACGACAAAAACAACCACGGAAAAAACGACGAAAGAAAAAACCACCAAGACAACTACAGAAAAGACGGCCAGGGAAAAGAAAACAGAGGCGGACGGTATCAGCACTTTTGCCGTTACGGAACACAGCCGCAGAACAGCCGGAGCGGACCGCGAAAAGGAAACCGCAAAAACAAAGGCGGAGAAATCGGTTTCGGAGAAAAAATCCACGACAAAAAAAGAGCCCGAAAAGGTATATGTTTTTGAGCGCGAGGTGATTGTTTCCGAAACTTCGCAGACGCCGGCAGATACTGTATCATTCACATATACGGAGACAGCGGCTTCCTCAGAGCCGGTTCCGGCCGAAACACAGGTAAGGGAACTGACAGAAGAATCCGCATCTTCCGGGGATGACGGCTCTCTTTTCGGCGAGCAGGGCCTTTCAAAGGCGTCAAAATATAAAATCATTGCCGGTGTTCTCGCTTTCATACTCTTTATTGTAATCGGTGTTGCGGCGGTGCGCACAAAATCAGAGGCGGATGCTGCCGAAGAAAAAGAAAAAACGCAGGCCGACACAGAAGAAAAGAAAGATGACAGCTAATAACCGGCCGGAAATATAACACAGTAACCGCAGGGATTTTCTCTGCGGTTTTTATATTTGAAAAGTGTTACACAATGCCCGGGTGTGTGTATATTATATTGCAGGAGTATTTTGGAAAAAAGCTCTCCGTGAAGCTTAATTGAATCTTAATGAAATACCAATGCAGTATTAAGCGGAGCGTACTTGAATCTTAAGGATGAATCCTGCTATTATTCTTACATACAAAACGGATCCGGTATTTTGCAGATCCGGATAAATCGACGGAGGTAATTCTATGAAAAAAGGATTAATTTTCAGATTGCTGTGTCTTGCGCTTGCAGCGTTGACTGTTTTTTCATCGGCGGGATGCTCACTGTTCCGGAAAGATGAAGAAACAAAAAGAGCTCCGCTGACAGTTATCAGTTCAATCGGGGCAAGCGAGGCAAAAGGCAATATCATTCCTGTTGATTCGGATTTTAATATCATTACAAATGAGAGTGTATCCGAAAAAGAGCTTAAAGATATGCTTAAGATTGAGCCGTCAACGGAATTCACAATCAAAAAAGTATCGGATAAGAATTATAAACTGATTCCCGATGAAAAGTTTGAGGATGCTTCTCTTGTCAGGATCAAAGCGGTTGCTGGCTCAAAGACTGCTTATGAGTGGGCTTTTGAAACCGACGGCAGTCTCCATGTTGTAAAATCATATCCACGCGGCACAGCCCGCCCTGACAGCGGAATAGAAGTAAAACTCTCATATATGGATGTTGACAATTTTGAAAAGTGTTTTTCAATAACTCCCGAAGTCAAGGGGTCAGTAATCTGTAACGGAAAAAGCCGTATTTTTGTTCCCGATGAAGATCTGCCTGAGGGTAACTACACTGTTACTGTTTCGGGAGATTTGAAAACTTCTACCGGTAAGACACTGGGAGAAGATTATGTGTTTTCTTTCAGAATTAAAGAAAACGGTGTGGGCTTTGCTGTCAGACAATGCCGATACAGCTCAAATGATACCTTCCGTAAAGATGAAAATCCCAAGGCAATGCTCAGTGGATTTTCTGACGGAATAATCAAAGCGGATGTCAGAGCTGTCGATGATTCACTGTTTTCTGAAATCATAAAAAAGTATTTTAATTCATATTACCATTACTATGACGGGGAGGAGCCTCCCATTGACTTTTCTGTTTTTAACAAACTTCCGGAATTCAGGTCGTTTTCCTTTGAATCGAATGAATTAAGTCAGAGCGGAGAAGACGGTTATTATAATGAATCAATCCTTACATATCCTTCAACATATCCTGCAGGAAAATATATTACCCGTTTTATCGATGCGGATGGCGAAGAAACATATCATATATTTCAGGTGAGCAGCATTGCTGTCTATGCGCTTTCCATAACCGGCTCAATTACGGTCTGGGTAAACAGCTGCGTCACCGGTAAACCGGTGAAAGGCTGTGAGGTTATACTGGATGGAATCAAGGGGAAAACCGGTGAGGACGGTACGGCAGCATTTCCGGCCGAAGATACAGAGAACGGAATGCTGGAGGTGAATTCAGGTGAGGAAAGATTCATGACATGTCTTCAAAATGTATATGAATCAGGAATCAGCGATTATTATACCGACCTTTATCTCGAATCCAATCTCTATGCTCCGGGTGACACTGTAAAAGTCTGGGGATGCGTTGTGCCCAGATACGGCAAAAAGATGCCCGACAAGGTGCTGATAAATTATGAAGAAGATGAGTTTGAACAGGTTAAGCCGGACAAAAACGGCTGTTTCATATTCACGTTTGTTACATCTTCTCCTGCCGATAGTTGGGACAGTGTAGAACTGTTGATTGAAAACGGTCACACTCAGAGTTTTTGCCAGGAACGGTATTTTTGTGTCTGTGATTATGAGCTTCCTTCATCGTCCATCATTATCGAAACAGATAAAAAAGCATATTTTGCAGGTGAAAGTGCAGATATATCAGTTACAGCCATGGCTTTTGACGGAACCCCGCAGAAGTATACCGGCATAGTTTTAGATGTCATGGGAGAAGATTATCACCTGACTACAGATGCAAAAGGCAAAGCATCCATCCGGATAGATGAACTTGGAAATGCCGAAAAAGAAATACGTTACTTTATCGAATACGGATATATTTCAGCCAGGCTTGAATCAGAAGAGGAAAGCTACAGCAATGAGGCAGAAGAAAGAATTGTCATTGCCTGGGCAGATTATTGTGCAGAGCTTGAAACAGACAATGAGAATGTTCTTAATGTTTCGGCATATGAAATAAAGCTCGATAAAATCAACAAAATGACGGATTCGGAGTACTTTTGGTTGTATGATGAAGATTCCGATATTTATAAAGGAAAGAGTGTGGATGTCGGTTTCTATCTCGAAGCGATTGAGAGATATACCCAAAAAAGCGAAATCTCAACAACATATGATTTTATCAATAATGAGCGGCAACCGGTATATGATGAAGAAGAAATGGAGGAGGTCGTTTACTCGGGGAATCAGGTTACAAGAAACGGTTCTCTCACACTGCCTCTTGATTCATACAGAAAAAATGACGGCTCTTTAACAGTTGAGACAGAATTCATCTGTGAAGGAAGAGTTATTACTCCGTATTGCAATAATAGATACAGTGATTACTACAGACCGGAAAACAAATATTATGTTGAAACCGGGGAGAATAGTTACAGTCTCGGTGATACAGTAAAAGCAAAGATTAAATCATCGGACAGGCAGAAGCCTTCTGTTGAAACAGCGCTTTTTATTATTGCGGCCCCTGACAAGAGAGAAACACTTACTGCCGTTACTTCAGAGATATCATTTGAATTTGATAAGAACTATAAAGACGGCGCATCGGTTTACGCAGCATTCTTTGACGGCAAAAAGATTCATTATACAAATCCTGAATTCCTGACATCGGATTATAACTTCAGGCTTGATATTACGATTAAGCCCGACAAGGAGATATATAAGCCCGGAGATAAGGTGAATCTTGATATTTCGGTAAAAGATGCAGACGGTAATCCCGTTTCATGCGGCGGAGTCACAAATGTGATTGATGAAGCTCTCTATTCTGTCCTGCACAGTGATCCCGAAATGTTTTATGAACGCTATGAGTTCTATGGTTACACAGTTTATTCATCAACATGGGATTCCGATCGTCCGTATTATGATGATGGCGGCGGCGGAGGCGACGGTCCATTAAGAGCGGATTTTGAGGATATGCCGTATTTTGATATACTCTCAACCGGCGGCTACGGGAATGCCAAAGTTTCATTTAAATTGCCGGATTCTGTTACAAGCTGGCATATTACGGTAAAAGCTATTGATAAAGAAGGCAGAAGCGGCTATAAGGATATTGAAATACCCGCAACGCTTGAGTATTTCCTCTACACTACGGGCATTGACAGATTCTGTGTCAAGGATGATATCTGTTTCGGCGCTAAAATTATGGGGTTATCAGAAGACACCGAAGATGAAAGCACGGTGACCGCAATGATTCTGGATGAAAAAGGCAGAGAAAAATGCTCTGCACAGACGGCTGAAATCGAAGCAGGCGAGTATGCTGATTTCAATTTCGGGAAGCTGCCTGTCGGCACTTATAAAATGCGTATCTCATCAGAATGCGGAAAATACACTGACAGCATTGAGAAGGAAATAAATGTTGTTGAATCAAAACTTTCGACAGCCGTATTTTCGGAAAGGAGTCTTACAGACAGTTCCGGTCTCAGCCTGGATACGGCAAGCAGAGCCCAGATATGTCTGGTTGATGAGATGTATTCAGAATACGCGGGAATAATAGATAAGCTTTATTCATACTCGGGTCAGAGATTTGATATGAAACTTGCCCGTGATTTTGCACAGGAATGGTCTTCGGGCGGTTTTGATTGCAGGGATTACAGATACCGGGACTTCAGCGGATACTGGTATGAAGATGATGAGGAATATGATTCCGACTCTGAGAGCACACCTTTTAAAGATGTGGAATTGGTAGCTCTGTATAATATTACCTTTTCGGAGAGATTCAGCGGAGATTATTACGCCGATTACTACGATGGCTTTTCAAACGATCAGATAAACGGCTTTACAAACACAGAGCGGATTATGTATTATACAATCCTTGCAACATATGGTGAGCCTGTAATAACCGCGCTTGATGAGATAAGCAAAAAGTCAGACAGTCTCTCGGTTGCAGAAAAAGCATGGCTTGGCATAGCGTATTCCGCTGCCGGGCAGTATGACAAGGCCAAAGCAGTTCAGCAATACCTGGTCGGGCTTATGAAAGAGAACAAGTCAGGCCTGTACTATAAAGATAAAGACGAATATGCCAGTGAGTATCTCACATCATTGATTGCACTGCTTTCTTTCAGAATCAACGCCCCGGAAAGTAAAAAACTGATAGATACATTGCTCAATAATAAGTTTAAACGGCACCTTCCTGTTTTTGAGCTTATAAACTATATCCTTTGTTATGCCGGAAATACTGTAAAGAAAGATACCGTAGAAATCAATACAGGGAATAAAACGGTAAAAGCAGAATTTCTTTCTACCGATTATTACTGTCTTATACTTTCTCCCGATGAGATTAAAAGCGCAACTTTCAGATGCATAGACTGCAATGCTGTTGCAATATGCAGGTATTATTCTTCGGTGAGCACTGCCGTCACAGAAGGAAAAACAGATTCACCTGTCCGGGTCAGTATTCCGGATAATCTCAGCAAGGGTGATATGTTTAATCTTGAAATCACAGTCAGCACAAATGACAGAAATAATTATGCCGGGCTCGATTTTGTGCTTCCTGCCGGTGTTTCGAGCAGCGGGCAATACTCGGTAGAATGCGACGGGGAAGAGAGATCTTATTACTGTTCAAGCGGCGGAATGGACGCGGATTACAGATCTTTCCATATCGGTCTTTTCGGAGAAACCGAATATAAAATTACCGTTCCCTGCTTCGCATCGTTTGCCGGCGATTTTGTGCTTGAAAAATTTGTTGCCACGGAAGAAAACAGTATCATCCATACAGCCGAAGATACAAGCATAAAAATAGCATAAGGGCTAAATTTATAATCCCTCAAGGCGGCTGCCTTGAGGGATTTTTCGGTCATTACACTATCAGCATAACTATAAGCACTATAATTGCAACCGGTATTGCTATGAGCAGAAGAATTCCGAGTATGAGAAGCAGGAGAATAAGCGGACCTTTTTTGCTCGGCTTCACGGTATCCGTGAATTCCTTTGTTTCAAACATTTCCGCCGGTGCCGGATTATTTTCATCAAAAACCGGATAAATCGGAAGCTCGGTGTTATAGTTGCTGTAACCGTTTTTCCAGAGTAGCGGCTCAACCAGAGAGCGCACGCTTTCGGCGCCTTTGACGAGCTTGCCAATCGGCAGATGAATAGTCTTCATAAAGCTGTCGATTATATTCAAAAAGCCGCAGGTGAGCTTGTATTCTCTTGTGTCCGGGGTATACTGCGAATT
>CADBOL010000225.1 GCA_902796295.1 Oscillospiraceae bacterium | reverse complement strand
GATGTACACATCACAGACAATGCGAAGATATCGGCACCGTGAAACTTCCGGCCTGGCTGAAAGACTACACCGGAAAAGATCTTGTTTTTGAGTTCACGTCAGGTCACGGGTTTCCGGAAAATCTGTCGGATTATGATATGATTATTCACTGCGGAGCATGTATGCTGAATGATAACGAGATGCTCGCGAGATGCAGAGCCGCTCAGGGAAGTAATGTGCCGATGACTAATTACGGCACAGCTATTGCAGAAATCAACGGAATTCTTGACAGAGGAATACAGGTTTTGAATAATGATTAAACTGATAGCAATGGATATGGACGGAACTCTTCTGTCCGATGATCATATAACCGTAAGTCAAGACAACAGAGAAGCTCTCTCTGAGGCGCACAGCAAAGGAATAAAGCTGGCTATAGCTACCGGCAGGACTTTATCAACAACCGGAAATATCTGCGAACAGATTCCGGAAATTGATTATATAATGTTTTCAAACGGCGCCGGAGTCTATGACAGATTAAGGGATAAGATTTTTTACAAAAACTGTATGGGATGGGAAACTGCTTCGTCATTTCTCCCTTATCTTGAAAAATACAGCAGATTCATTGAACTTTATGTTGACGGCCGTGCTTATGCTCAAAAAAAAGACGGTGAAGAATTTCCGTACAGTATAATTCCTCCCGTATTTATCAAAGAATTAGGCAAAGGTATAACAGTTGTAAAAGACTTCACGGCGGAGCTCAAAGGCAGAGATGTGGAGAAAGTAATCTTTTATACTGAAAGCGAAAAAGATTCAGACACTGCTCTATCTTATCTCACATCAATTCCCGATATCTTTGTTTCAAGCTCAGTCAAAAGCAGTATCGAGTTTACAAAGGCGGGTGCCGACAAAGGGAGCGCCGTGTCCGGTATCTGCAGATATATGGGAATAACCGAAGAAGAAGTAATGGCTCTCGGAGATGCAGGTAACGATATTCCGATGCTCCGGACTGCAGGTTACGGAATTGCAATGGAAAATGCCGATGATAAAACAAAATCCGCCGCCCGGTTTATCACAGACAGGAATACCGGGGACGGAGTCGCCAAGGCAATATACAAATACGCGTTGATATAAAAGACGGGCTGCCGCTTCTGCGGCAGCCCTTAAAATTTATTTGAGACCGGAAAGAATTTCAGCTGTTTTTTCGGGCGTCTTGCTGATACAGAAAACAACAAAATTACCGTATTCAAGCACGTTTGCGCTGTCAATTTTCGGAACCTCTTCAGGACCGTAACTTGCGTAACCGTCATGCAGATACTTGATTCTTGAATCTATTGCCTCTTTGACTTTGGCAACACCTTCTGCAGAAGAACACTCAAAAACAGCAACTTCATCAGCGGTTGCACCGCTGCCGACATATCTTGAAACATTCACAACACCGGAGTTTTCATCAAGACCGTATTTTTTGAGAGTAGTGGCATCATTTTCTGTCTCTGCCATATCATCATCAAACTCAAGAGATGTCACAAGAGCAAAAGCGGCCTTATCGGCATCTTCGATTGTAATCCCGCCGCCGGAACAAGAACAAAGGCAGAATATCATAACTGCCAGGATTGATAATACAATTATTTTTTTCATTTTTATCCCCCAAAAAATCACATGTTTTCGGCAACATATCTTGCCCATATCAAATCAAATTCTTTATACAGATGAGTACCGTCTTTTGAATAATTATCAGGAAGGTAACCGTCACTGCCCTTGACTGATGAAGCGCAGTCAATATAACTGCAATCCTGTTCTTCGGCTATGGTCTTGATAATGCCGTTAATCTTTTCGATATTATCAGAATTATACTGATAGACATTTTTATCAGAGCATTCTTTTGAAATCGGAAGACATGAAAGCAGATACACTTTGGCGCCGGGGCATTTTTCCCTTACTTTACCGATGAGCTTAACATACTGATTGATAAAAGTATCCATGGAGCCCCATCCGCACTCATTGTCGCCGAACATAAGAAAGACTCTTTCATAGTTTTTACCGTTTAACTCTTCAATAACGGGAACCGAGCTTCCCTCCGCCTTATCGGTGAAAACTGTGCTGACAGTAAGGCCTACCTTGGCATAGACATTTTTGGCTATGTCATAATTTCCGAGAGCAAGAACTCTCGAATTGCCTAGAAACACAGAATTGTCAAAAACAGAAAAATCAAAATCCAGATCTTCCTGAGACGCCGATGAAGGCGGCTCGGACTGCGTAACCTCCGTAGTAGTCTCAAAAGCCGTTTCTGAAACAGAAACAGCTGATTCGCTCTCAATATCCGGATTTACGCCGACTGTAGGATCGGACTTTGAATTAAATAAAAATATAAAAACAACAACCGCTATAACAATAACGATCATCACTAAGGCAAAAAGACGAGAATTGCCACCCTTATTCTCTTTCATTTTAGTCCCCTGAAATATATAATTGTGTTGTGCTATAAATTTACTACATATATTTAACTATTTCAATTTACAAGATATTACAAATTCGTATCAAAATAATTACAAATAATCCTGGGCAGCGACTCCGGGATTAAAAAATAATTATTTGAGTATTTTCGCCCTGAGTTTTCTTGTTGATTTCATTAATTCTGTTGCCTTGTTTACAAATGTATAGGCAAATCTATTCATGATCAGATCGGCTTCTCCCATAAACTCAATGTAATCGTTGCAAAAGCCTTTTTTGAATTTATAGATACCGTGAAGAGGATTGTTTTCATCGGGATATCCGCCTCTGAAATCATACCAACTGCACCCTTCCTCCATAGCCCATTTTATCATTGTCCACTGAACTAAGTAAGTAGGCATCAGATTCCTGTGCTCATTTGAGCTCGCGCCGTAAACATACCAGACTTTATCCCCTACATGAACGTCAAGAGCGCCGGCAAGCAATTCATCCTCATAATATGCAAAACAAAGCTTTGCATCATCTCCGAAAGCATCCATAATCCTTTCAAAATAACCGGTACTGCGTGTGGCGAAGTTATCTCTTTCGCCGGTGACAAGCATCAGATTATGAAAATCCTCACAGAATTCTTTGCCTTTAATCTCAATTCTGACTCCCTTTCTTTCGGCAAGGCGGGTATTGTAGCGGGTCTTTGAGTGAAATCCCGCCATTACCTCTTCCTCTGTCCTGCCTTCAAGCGGCAGGCGGAATATATATCTCGCCTGAACAGATTCGAATTTTTCGTTATTATCCCTGAAAGTGAATCCGAGTGATTTTAGGAGATTGATATACTCAGTGTTACTCACAGGAGTATCTGTATCGATTTTAAAAGTAAAAGCTTTATTCTTCTTTCCGTAATCCGCAACGGCTTTTAACAGCGCGGTTACGGTTTCTTTGTCGTCAAGGTCACAGACCGGTCCCCGGGGAGCATACATCATTTTAAATGAAGTATAAGGCATCTTACGGAGGAGAACGCCGCAAACGCCCTTGATAACACCGCTGTCATCACGTAAAATAAAACCGGTCCAATCCCATTCTTTTTTAACCTTACCCCACATTGAAGTCTGCATCATATGACCTTTGGGATGAGATTTTATAAAATCGTCAAATTCCTTTGCTTCATTGACTTTTACGGTTTCAATTTTCATTAAGATACTCCTTTGCCCTTTCAAGAAGGGCCTCTTTGGTATTTGTTATCCTGTTATCAATTACCTCATCAAACAGAGATGAAAGAACTTTTCCGAGATATGCAGACTCGGTAAAGCCGAGATTTAACAGATCGTTGCCGTCAACTGCAAGATCCTTAAGACCGAAACATGATTCTTTCTTCAGAACATCTTCAAAAACCTTATATCCGTCCGAATTTTCTTTAAGCGACTGAGAAAGATACTCCGGATTCTGTGCCCGCAGGTCCGCTTCTCTGACTTCAAACAATTCTTTGACCGTATCGGCTCCGAAATCGGAAATATAACGTTTATATGTTTTCGGACTGAGTTTATCGGGAGTAAATCCGTGATACTCAACAAGTCTGCAGACATGATTTCTGATTTTATTTGATGACCTGAATCTTTTCAGCACAATTTCGGCAATTTCCGCACTTTTAACGGCGTGAGAATAAAAGTGATTTATGCCGTCGGCATCCTCGGTCTTAACAAAAGGCTTGCCGCTGTCATGAAACAGCATAGCAAGGCGCAAATCCGGATCATCCCTGATACTGTCGACAGAATGAATTGTATGTTCCCATACATCATAGATATGCCTCGGGTGATTCTGAGAGCAGCCTTTCATTGCAGAAAGCTCCGGTATAATAAAAAAGATGACATCCGGGTAATCCCGCAGGATTCTGCCTGCTTCTTTTCCGCAGAGAAGCTTTGTAAGCTCGGCAAAAATTCTCTCCTGAGATACATATCCGAGAAGGTTTTTCCGGGTATGAATTGCGCGGGCTGTTTCAGGGTCGATATCAAAACCGAGAACGCTTGAGAATCTGAGAGCGCGCAAAATACGAAGAGCATCCTCTTCAAATCTTATTTCCGGAACGCCCACGCATCTGATTATTCTGTTCCTGATATCATCCGATCCGCCGAAATAATCAATAACCCCTTCAGAGGGGCTGTATGCTAGAGCATTACAGGTAAAGTCCCGTCTGGAAAGATCCGATTTCAGCTCCGAAGTAAACAATACATTATCGGGTCTTCGTCTGTCACTGTATTCGCCGTCAATCCTGTATGTCGTAATCTCCAGCGGCATATCATCAATCAATACAGTGACAGTGCCGTGTTTAATGCCGGTCTCAATTACTCTGAAGGAGGAAAAAACGTCTTTTATTTCGCGCGGAAGTGCTGAAGATGTAATATCATAATCATGCGCTTCGAGTCCCATTACCGCATCGCGGACTGCGCCTCCGACCACATACCCTTCATATCCGGCGTCATAAAGCAACTCGAGAGCTGTATTGACATAAGCCGGAATTTCAAGCTTTATTCCCATGTTTTCCAGATGTCGGGGCAGTAACCGACAGTGCTCTGTCTGCCGTTTCTGACAATCGGAGTTTTCATAAGTTCCCCGTCTTCGAGCAGTTTTTCAATTTTTGCATCATACGGGACATAATTGATGAAACTGCTTTCATAATGCTTTGATTTCACATTGATAAGCTCATCAAGTGAACCGCAGTTTGCAAGCACCGAGTTCAGCTCTCCCCTGCTCATGCATTTCTGAGCTAAATCAATAAACTGAAATTTTATGTTTCTTTCCTTAAAATACCGCTGTGCTTTTTTGGTATCAAAGCACTTGTTTAATCCGAAAATCTGAATATTCATATCAGTAAGCCTCAAATCTGCTGATTGCAGCAAAACATCTTGATTTCTTGATTATCAGTTTAAAATACCTTACGCGTATTTCTGGAAACCTGCAGATTCTTTTATATCCGATAACCGTTTCATCGGCAAGTTTTTTCCACTTATCATTAATCAGCGCAAACAGTTCAAAACTCTCTACATGCTGACCGGTGCGTATATGCTCTCCGAGCACAATCTTATTGATATCGTATTCATCTCCGAGATCAAGAACCAATTCGCTGCCGTCAGGATCAAATCCCGAATGCCAGTATTCATCGGGATCGTCAATAAGAATATGCTGACCTGTATGTTTATCGTCAAGATGCCTGTTATCTGTCATCACAGAGTCCTCGGCGAGATTTTCCTGAAAATCAATATCGAGCTGAGCACCGAGCGAAAGCAGAGTTTCAATATCTCTCTCATGAATTTTACCGCTCGGCATAGGCGGAATATTCAGAAGAAGAGACGCGTTGGCACCGACTGAGTTATAATAAATCTCGGAAAGCTTTGAGAGAGATTTAACCGTATAGTCATCATCCTTATGATAAAACCAGCCTTTTCTTATGGAAACATCCACCTCGGCCGGATACCAGATGAGTTTATCACAATGTTTGATAGCTTTCCTGCTTCCGAGATCGAGAGCGGTAGGATTAATCTTTTTGGGAGGAGATGATATATCGTGCTGACTCTGAGCCGCAATCAGCTCAGCATTGGAATAATAATACGGCACAACGCTCCACTCACTCTTTCTGCAGACACCGGCTTCGTTGCCGCACCAACGCACATCAGGCCCCGTAATATTGATTACGGCCTCGGGCTGATACTTTCTGACAGTGTCATAAAATCCCTGCCAGTCATATTTCTGCTTTTTCCCGTTTTTGCCTTCGCCGCAGGCGCCGTCGAACCAGACGCAGAAAATATCGCCGTAACCTGTAAGCAGCTCCGTAAGCTGATTCTTGAAATATGTATTATAAGCATCACCTTGACCGTATGTTTCTTCATGTCTGTCCCACGGAGAAAGATATACGCCGAATTTAAGGCCGTATTCCCTGCAGGCGTCCGACAGCTCACGGACAACATCTCCGTTACCGTTTTTCCATTTGCTGGATTTAACACTGTGATCGGTATATTTGCTCGGCCACAGGCAGAAACCGTCATGATGCTTTGCGGTCAGAATTACGCCTTTGATATGGGAGAGCTTGCAGAGTCTCGCCCACTGTCTGCAGTCAAGCTCTTCGGGATCAAACAGCTCGGGATCTTCGTTGCCGTTTCCCCATTCACTGTCGGTAAAAGTGTTTATACCGAAATGAAAAAAAGCATTGAATTCAAGCTCCTGCCACTTTATCTGCCTCTCGGACGGCACAACAGCAGCTGCCTTGACTATATATTCAGGTTCTTTTTTCACAGTAATCACGCCCTGTAAAGTTTCTCTGTATATAATAACATCATTTTACTCACCTTTCAACTATATCTTGACTTTAAAGAATTATTATTTTATTATTTAATCGGGAGGGAAGAAAATGAAATATTGTAATTACGTTAATGTAAAGCAGGGGTCGGATTCCACACACAGGTTTTCAAACGGAAACACGCTTCCGCTCTGTCAGCTTCCTTTCGGTATGACAGCCTTTGCTCCGCAGACATCGCAAAACAATCTCAGATGGTATTACAGTCCGCGCAGCAGAAGCTTTGACGGGCTGAGGCTTACCCATCAGCCTTCCCCGTGGATTGCCGATTACGGCGCGATTTGTTTTATGCCGCAGAGAAAGCCCCTGAATATCATTGAAGACAGGCGCTGGTCCGGCTTCAGACCCGAAGATTCCGTAATGAAGCCTTATTATCAGAAACACCGCCTGCTGAGATACCGCGCCGATATCGAAATAACACCGACAGAGAGATGTGCGGCAATGCGGCTTTCTTTTGACGACAAAAGCGGAAACTTTTTTTCGGCTTTACCTGTTGACGGAAGCTATAAATACAGATTTGACGCGGATGAAAACATTTTATATATCAGCACAAATCAGAATTCCGGCGGTGATTTAAAGAAATTCAAAGAATATGTTGTTATAAGATTCCCGGCCGGATCGGTTAAAAAGAATGACATATATGTACAGAGCAAACTGTCACTTTATAAATCAAATGAAATCAGAGGAAAAAACACTGCGATTCATATCGGTTTAAAAAACAGAATTACCGAATTGAAAATAGGCGTATCTTATATTTCTTTTAATCAGGCTCTTATAAATCTTGACAGAGAAATAGGTGACAGATCATTTGACAGTATCTGTGCCGAAGGAGAAAAGATCTGGGAAGAATATCTGAAAAGAATAATAATCGAGCCGAAAGACAGCAAACAGCTCAAAACCTTTTACTCCTGTATATACAGAGCCTTTCTTTATCCTCACAAATGCTATGAAACCGATATAAACGGACATGAAATTCACTACTGCCCGCATGACGGAAAAATTCACAGCGGAAAGAGATACACCGATAACGGCTTCTGGGATACTTACAGAACATGTTATCCTTTCTATTCAATTGTAGCAAAAGATGAAATGAAAGACATGCTCTCTGCATTCATAAATGAATACAGAGAATCCGGCTGGCTGCCGAGATGGCTTTCAATCGGTGAGAGAGGATGTATGCCGAGCACTCTGATTGATGCGGTCATCTGTGACGGAGCCGTAAAAGATCTTATATCAAAAGAAGATCTTGAAACTGCTCTTGAGGGAATGCTGAAGCACGCAACCCGCAACGCTCCGAATGATGATTTCGGCAGAAACGGCGCGGAGGATTACTGCAAACTCGGATATGTCCCTTACGACAAGCAGAGAGAAAGCGTAAATCTGACGCTTGATGCCGCATACGGTGACTGGTGTATAGCCGAAATTGCAAAGATACTCGGCAGAAAAGATATTGAAAAAGAATACCGCAAAAGGGCAAAAAACTATAAGAATATCTTTGATAAAAAGACCGGGTTTATGAGACCGAAAGACTCATCCGGCGCATTCAGAAAAGACTTTACTCCCGTTGGCTGGGGCAGAGACTATACCGAGGGCAGCGCGTGGCAGAATTCTTTTGCCGTACCGCATGATATGGCCGGCCTTTCAAAGCTTTACGGAGGAAAAGAAGCGTTTCTCAATAAGATTGATGAACTTTTTGAAACAGCTCCGGATTATGAAATAAAAGGTTATGACGCCGAAATACACGAGATTACGGAAATGGCTGCTGCGGATTTCGGTCAGTGCGCGATTTCAAATCAGCCGAGTTTTCACATTCCCTATATTTATTCGGAACTCGGCGAAACCGAAAAAACCGCGGAAATTGTTGAAAGAATCTGCAACGAGGCTTTTTCATACACCGATGACGGATTCCCCGGTGATGAAGACAACGGCTCCATGGCTTTATGGTATGTTTTCTCCGTGCTCGGGTTTTATCCTTTCTGCCCCGGGAAAACAGAATACATTATAGGCAAAAAGCAAGTTAAAAAAGCGTACATCCTCGGTAAAGAGACGGATGTTGATAAGATTAAAGGCAATAAAGTCGAATATAAGGATCTGATTTGATGAACAGCAGATTACTGAACAAAAAGAAATATCCGCCCAAATGCGCGTACTGCGCAAAAGGACGGCTCTCGCCCAACGGAAATGAAGTTTTATGCAAGAAGATGGGAATTATGACACCCGATGACTGCTGCAGATCATACAGATATGATGTGCTTAAAAGGGAGCCGTATAATCAGGCCTTACTTCCCGAAGCAGATCCGAAGGATTTTGAATTATGACGGTTAATAAGGAATTTGTCAGAAGAAATATGCCAACGGCAAACTGCCATGCATCCACGGTTTTGCCGCTTGATAACGGTAACATTATCGCCGCCTGGTTCGGAGGAACAAAAGAGGGAAACTCAGATGTCGACATCTGGTATTCTTTAAAAACCGCTGACGGATTTCAGCCTCCGAAACAAATCAGCGCAGGAGCAAATGTTCCGCATTGGAATCCGGTTCTGTTTAGTCACACGGACGGAAGGATTTCTCTGTTTTTCAAGTTCGGTAAAAAAATTTCGAAATGGAAAACATACAGATGTGTATCCGAAGACGGAGGGCTGACTTTCGGAGAGCCGCGGCTGCTCGTGCCCGGTGACACAAGCGGCGGCCGCGGTCCGGTCAAGAATAAATGTATCAGGTTATCTTCGGGTAGAATCCTCGCGCCGGCGTCATCGGAAAAACACGGCTGGAACTGTTTTATTGATATTTCGGATGATGACGGTATTACATTTTCCAAAAAAGCAAAAATTAATACCGAATATGTTTTCCCGCTAAAAAACAAAAAGAACGGTTTCAGCAGAAACAAAATACCGATGATTCAGCCGACACTCTGGGAAAGTTCGCCGGGTACCGTTCACGCTATGATGCGCACTTCTGCAGGCTGGATTTACAGAAGCGACAGCCATGATTCCGGAGAAACATGGTGCGAAGCTTATTCTACCGGTCTTCCCAATAACAACAGCGGCATTGATGCAGTTATGATACCTGACGGCAGACTGTTTCTCGTTTCAAATCCGGTCGGGGAAAACTGGGGCGAGCGCTCTCCTCTGACTCTGCAGGTCTCATATGATAACGGAAAAACATTTGAAACTGTTTTAACGCTTGAAGAAGAAAAGAAAGACAGCGAATTTTCTTATCCCGCTGTAACTTATCTGAACGGCAGGCTTTATGTAACATACACCTGGGAGAGGCTGAATATAGTCTGCTGTGAAATAGAATTATAATTTCAAAAACTGCCGCGCGGATTTATTCCGCATACGGCAGTTTTTTTGTTAATCTGTATTCTGCAAACATAACGCCCATTAAAGGTTCCGAAAACTCAAGAACGGCTTTTCCGTCTTTTATTATGCCGCTGGGAATACTGTATAAAGCGCATATAAATCCCGGCTTACAGTATTTTTCGGTATACTCTCTGTCAATGTCTCCGAACTGAGCGCCGGAATAAATAACCGTACCGTTAACCTCTATCTTGTGATCCGTTACGTTTTCATCCCGTTTATCGAGGAAAGTAACGCGCAGCTCATAAGCGGAAGTATCGGAAAGCCCTTTTATTTCATGCCTGTATTCAAAATTATCAAATACATTGAAAAGAGCGGTCGGAAGATCGCCTTTGTTTATTTTCGGCCTGTCTCCCTGAAAATTAAAATACGGTTCGCCGCTTTGCGCATCTTTAACATTATTGAGCGCGACAGAAAAAAAGTATTCTTCTGATTCAACGCGGTTTCTGTAAAAGTATTCAAGCCATTGAGACGGAGTTTCGCATTCCGCGTATTTGGAGAGAAGCCATTCCCTGTCGGTAACAGGTAAATCTATCGTATCAAGCACCGCTCCCCTTTCGGGATTATCGGCGTAATAATGCTCAACATCGCTTTGATATCCTATCAGATTAAACAGCCTGTCGGCCGTTCTGTTGATTTCTTCTCTTATTTCTTTATACTCACGGCTGAAATCTGCATTCAGGATTTTAAGTGCGCTCTGTATATTGCCGTTTTCAAGAGCGTAGCGTGCTTTATCAATCAACCTGTTTTCATATACATAACGGTATCTGATTATTTTATCACAGCAGGCTCTGAAATATAGCTGAAGAAATCTCCAGTTATCGGCAAGCTGCGGATATCTGTTCTTAAGTCTGCACGATAATGAATAAACATAATCAATGCTTTCGTTAAGACCGGGGCTGCCCTCCCAGTTTTTTTCAAGGCCGAAAATAATCTTTACAACGGAATCTGTATCGGTACCGAAAAAGAAAAGCCTTGCATAATCCGATACGGCATCATCGGCAGTGATTCTGTTATCATAATCAAGAGCGGACCAAAGGAATTTATTGACATCATCGGTTATACCTTCGGAGTAGCTGACCGACCCTGCAAAATATTTTTCGGTTTCTTTATACAATTTATAATATTCACGGGGTCTCGGATTGGTGCACTCTCTGCCGAGGCAGGTACAAAGAGCATAGTGCCAGTCATTCCTGTCATAATGAACGGGATACTCGCATCTGACATTATGCGTAATATCGGGATAGAATCTTAATCTGAATTTATTGTGAAAACGGGAATAGAATTCATCAAGAGGCATCGCGTGATTAGGGCCGTAAATAATTCCGTCGATTCCGCCGGAAGATTTTCCGAGCTCTTCGGCAAATTCATTTCCCCAATCCGGATATTCGTGAGGAGCCTGAGCGGATGCCCACAGCTCAGCATCAGGATGAACCACTTTCAGGGATTTCGATATTGCCCTGCACCGTCCGACGAATTCTTTTGCCGGCAGATTTCCGGGATCTCCTCCGGGAACGAACACATAATTCAGACGGCAGAGTTTTGAATACAGATTCTTTCTTATCTTCGCGGCTGACTGATCCGTTTCTCCGTCGGCATTCGGATGCCAGAGTGATACGTCAATATCAAGAGAATCCGCAATTTCAACAGCATTTATGAGAAAGTCTTCCTCATCATATTTCATCAGAGGATTTCTTTTTGATTTGCCGTTCTCATAAGGGATATGCTCAACGGTATTGTTTCCGAAATACATGAGATCAAT
>CADBOL010000224.1 GCA_902796295.1 Oscillospiraceae bacterium | reverse complement strand
TTTATAAGCAAATTCGCCGGCAAGGCGTTTCCCGATATGGAGGAGCAGATCAAAAACGCCGAGGTTATCGGCGGAGTTGTATATAATGAGAGACAGCGCCTTGCGATTAAGCTTGCCGTCGAGAAGGGTATTCTCATACTCACCGGCGGGCCCGGTACCGGCAAGACGACAACTCTCAGAGGAATACTCAGAGTCTTTGAAGACCTGGGGCTCGAGGTTGCTCTCGCCGCGCCTACCGGCAGGGCGGCAAAGAGAATGAGCGAGCTTACGGGCAAGGAAGCCGTGACCATTCACCGCCTGCTCGAGGTGGAGTGGGATGAGGATGACAGGCAGAAATTCAAACGCAACAAGCGCAACCCCATAACGGCTCAGGCGCTGATTGTGGATGAGCTGTCGATGGTTGATTCGCTTTTATTCTCGAGCCTGCTCGACGCGCTTCCTATCGGATGCCGCCTCGTGATGGTAGGAGACAGCAATCAACTGCCGCCTGTCGGAGCGGGGAATGTGCTTCACGATATGATAGACTCAAAAACTCTCCCGGTAGTCGAGCTTGACGAAGTATTCAGGCAGGCAATGGAGAGCATGATTATCACCAACGCCCACGCCATAGTTTCCGGTGAAATGCCGGAGCTTTCAAAGACAGACAGAGATTTTTTCTTTGTGAATAAAAGAATGCCGGCGGATGCCGCGAAAACGATATCGGAGCTCTGCTCGGAGCGCCTGCCCAAGGCATACGGATACTCGCCGTTTGACGATATTCAGGTTCTCTGCCCGTCAAAAAAGGGTGAAACCGGCACGGTGAATATCAATAAAATGCTGCAGGCTGTCATAAACCCTGCGGCCCCTTCAAAAAAAGAGCATACTTTCGGCACGAGAGTATTCCGCACGGGCGACAAACTGATGCAGACCAAAAACAATTATGATATAGATTGGGAAAGCGGAGACAAAACAGGTCAGGGAGTATTCAACGGAGATATCGGAATACTTGAAAAAATCGATGAGGATGAAATGATCCTCTGCGTCAGATTTGATGACAGGCTGGCGAAGATTCCGTTTGAATTCAGCTCCGATATGGATTTTGCCTACGCCGTGACGATTCACAAGAGTCAGGGCAATGAATTCCCGGCCGTGATAATACCGGTGACCGGTATCAATATGTATCTTCAATACAGGAATCTGCTCTATACGGCGGTGACAAGGGCAAGGGAAATAATAATCCTTGTCGGCACGGCGGAGACCGTTAAAGCAATGGTTGACAATAACAGGAAACAGAAGAGATATTCCGCTCTGAAGTTTTTCCTGATGAGCGGAGACAGGAAATGAAAAAATTTGCCGAATGGAGTCTGTTTTCGTTTTTCCCGAGGCACTGCGCCTGCTGTGATGTCAGGATTCCGGGCAGCCGCATGTTCTGTGAGGAATGCGAAAAAAATCTCCCGCGGATTACGGGGGAGATCTGTATGAACTGCGGAAGGGAAAAGAAGGAGTGCACCTGCCGCAAGTCTTCAAATTATTACACGGCGCTTGCCGCTCCGTTTTATTTTGAGGGCAATGTGCGAGAGGGGATTCACAGGTTTAAATTCCGAAATTCCGGAGTGAATTCAAAAGCTTACGCCGCCGGAATGGCAGCGGCCGTTTCCGAAAGATATGCCGGGGTTCATTTTGACTTTGTGACCGAAGTGCCGGTGACAAAGCGCGCAGAGAGGGAGCGCGGCTACAATCAGTGCTCGCTTCTTGCCCGCAGTCTCTCGGAAATCAGCGGGATTCCCTATAAAAAAGGGATTCTCAAAAAAATATATGAAACTGAAAAACAGCACGGGCTCAATTATTATCTCAGGCGCGGGAATCTGACAGGAGTGTTTGATTCCGACTGCCCGGGCGAAATAAAAGATAAGACAATACTTTTATGCGATGATATTTCAACATCCGGAGAGACACTGGGCGAATGCGCAAAGATGCTGTGGCTCTACGGAGCGAAAGATATTTACTGTATTACCGCCGCGCTCACAAAAATGAGAGGTGATAAATAATGCTTGCCGCAAATATGGGCATTGATCTCGGGACCACCTCGGTCAAGATTTATCTTGAAGGCAAAGGCATAGTCCTGCGGGAGCCGTCTGCCGTGGCCTACAATGAAGAAAACAGAATAGTCGGCATCGGGCAGAGAGCGTATGACATGCTCGAAAAAAATCCCTCGGGAATCCGCGTTGTGAAGCCCATGCTTGCCGGCGTTGTCTCGGATTTCACAGCTACAAAACAGCTCCTTCAGGCGTTTATGTCGAGGGTCTGTAAAAATATGATATTCAAGCCGAATGTAGTTGTTTGCGTGCCGTCAACCGTCACTGGCCTTGAGAGAAGGACAATCCTTGACCTTACCACAGCGGCCGGCGCGGCAAAGGCGTGCCTCATAGAGGAACCGCTCGCCGCGGCTCTGGGAGCCGGCGTGGGATTTGAGAAGCCCAAGGGCGTAATGGTTATCGACATAGGCGGAGGCACAACGGATATCGCAATAGTCACAATGGGAGCAGTCTCCATCTCAGAATCCGTCAAAGTGGCGGGCAATGCGTTTGACGAGGCGATTCAGAGGCAGCTGCGCCGCGAGAGAGATATAGTGATCGGTTCAAAGACGGCCGAGTATATCAAATGCAAAATCGGTTCGGCCATTCTCAGGGATGTGGAGCTCGGCCTTACAATCAAGGGCAAAAACTATATCACCGACATGCCCGGGACTTTTGAGGTGAATTCAACCGAGGTTTATCTTGCGATGAGACCCTGCCTTGAGCAGATAGTCGAGGGAGTGCGTCAGGTGCTTGAGCAGACAACGCCCGACCTTGCGGGGGATATCATAGACACCGGCATTTATCTCACAGGCGGCAGCGCTCAGCTGCGCTCGCTTGACAGGATGTTCCTCAACAAAATCGGAATAAAGACGAGAGTGGCCGCCGACCCGGTCAACTGCGTCGCCCTGGGAACGGGCGAAGCTCTCTCCGATATGGATATTCTCTCGCAAAACGGCTATGTATTCAAATCAAGAATGGAACTTGACGCAGACGATATAAAGGAAAACTGATAAAATGATTGAGAAGTTTAATTTTAAAAAGAATAAATCAATAGAGCTCGGCGACATATTGCTCAACGGTCAGGGAGTCGGCAGGCTCGCGACCTGCAGATACGGCTTCTTTCCGATGTCGTATAACGGCTGTGAAATCATTGCCGTCTATAATCTGCGCAAGCTCCTCGGTATTGCCAGACCGCTGTCCGAGATAGCGAAAGAGATTTATCCCTACGGCAACTCGTTTTCCGGTCTTTTCGGCACCTGGCCCTCCGCTCTGAGAAGGTATTTCAGGGAAAACGGGATTCAGGTTACCGAGCTTACGGATTATGAGGAATTCAGAGAGTTTTTCAAAGGCAAAAAATACGCCGTCATTTCATTCTGGAATGCGAGGCATATTTTCAAGGGCCTTCACACCGTCGCCATTGAGAATGTGCCCGAGGGCGTAAAGGTCTATAACAGGAGCAACAAAACGGAAATCCCCGTTATCTACACCGACATTGACGACTATATGGATTCGGGCAGATTTATCAGAGGATATATCGCGGTGTCATAAACAATATCAAATAAAACATACCCGCAGGCCCGATAAGGTCAGCGGGTAAATTGTTATCAGCGGATAATTATTACAATACATTATTTATTATTTATATTTGTTTTTTATATTATATATATTTTTTATTTTTTAATTCTTTTATTCTTTATTCTGTGCTGAAGATTGTGCAGAACATTGTGCTGCGGATTGTGCTGAAATCCGTGCCGCGCAGAGAGCACTTTCCCTTGCGCGTCATGCGGTTTTACCCTCCGGATATTGTGCCGGAGATTATGCTGCAGATTGTGCTGAAGATTGTGTTAGAGGCGGTTGATATTTATATATATAATATGCTATAATATACCGTACTTGCGATGCAAGCAATATCCCGTAATTCTGATTTACATAAAAACCGGGATGGCAATCTGATATGCAAAAGAAAGATGAACGCAATGCATAATAATAAAAAAACAATAATTCTGCGTGTGGTGACAGTCGCCGCGCTGCTGGCGGTTGCCGGAGCGTGTGTTTATATGTACCTGCATTTCGGGAAGTCGGCAATCGAGCTGATTAAAGACACTGACCGTTTCAAAGCGTGGATAGAGGGATTCGGCGTCTGGGGCATTATCGTCTTTGTCGCGATCCGCGTTTTGCAGACGGTGGTGAAATTTTTCCCGACAGAGCCGATAGAGATTGCCGCCGGTCTGGTGTGGGGATGGTTCGGCGGATTTATGCTGTGCCTGCTGGGAAATATAATCGGATCAATCATTATTCTGTTTCTGACGCGGTGGATAGGCTTGCGTATCCTGCGGCTTTTCCGCATTGATAAAAAGCTGCAGTCCATGCGGTTCCTGCAGGACAGGGAGAAGCGAAACCGCCTTATATTCATTTTTTATCTGCTCCCCGGCACAACCAAGGATACCATGACATATTTTGCCGGCCTGACGGATATGAATAAGATTGAGTTCATGATTATTTCGTCAATCGCGCGTATTCCCGCGATAGTCTCCTCCACAATCTGCGGCGCTTTTCTCGGGGCGAATAATTTCAAGGTTGCCGCCATAGTTTTCGCGGTGACGGCTCTGCTCAGTATACCCGGTGCGCTGATATATAAAAAGATCTCGGCGCGGTACATACAGAATCACCCGCAGACCGGCACCGGAACGGAGCCCGAGGCAGAAAAAGAATCAACGCAGGAAGAAGCTTTTTAATTACAGATTATTATATAAAGACAGGGTAACGGCTGTATCAGCCGTTACCCTTTATTTAACGCCTTTCTGCATATAAAACAGCAAAAAATATGCAGAAAATCAGGAATGTAAGGGAATATAATGCATATAAATCTGAAAGATATATGCAGGAAGTGATACCCGGTGATTACCGGGCTGCCTTTTTTTTGCATTTTCTTTACTATTTTTGACGGGAAAACTCACAAACTGCTGACTTTGTGCGTTTTCTTTGAGGCTTTTGGCGAGAAAACTCATAAACTGTTGACTTTGTGCGTTTTCTTTGCTATAATCACTGCGAAAACTCATAAAAAAAGGAGGGGGCACTATGAATAACAGAGCAGGCAGAACGGTTAAAAATCTCAGCGGCGAAAAAGCATATTACTCATTCTGTCCGAGCCCGCTGCCTCCGGTTCCCGGAATTGAAATCGACGGGGAAATGCAGGAACTTTTGATCGACGCTCACCAAAAACTTGCTGTGCTTGACAGCTTGTCAAGCCGGATTCCGGATGTCGATTTATTTATCTCAATGTATGTCAGAAAGGAAGCGCTTGTTTCTTCGCAGATTGAAGGCACACAATGTACGCTTGATGACGTGCTCAATCCTGAGATAGATGAAAACGCAAATGCCGATGTTTCGGATGTTGTGAACTATGTGCGGGCAATTAATTATGCGGTAAAGCGGCTTGAAGAGCTCCCACTGTGTAACAGACTGATTCGTGAAGTGCATAAGGTATTGATGAACAGCGTGCGCGGCTCGGATAAAACTCCGGGCGAGTTCCGTAATTCTCAGAACTGGATCGGAGGAGCCGGGAGCACGCTGAAAAACGCACGGTATATTCCTCCAAACACTCTTGATATGGCGGAATGCATGTCTGATTTTGAAAAGTATCTGAATTCCGATGACGAAGAGGACGACCTTATTAAAGCCGCTCTTCTTCATTATCAGTTTGAGACAATACATCCGTTTCTTGACGGCAACGGCAGAGTCGGAAGACTGCTTATAACGCTCATTCTTATTAAAGCAGGTCTGCTTTCCTCCCCGGTTCTGTATCTTTCCTGTTATCTGAAATCAAACAGAATTGAATACTATGACAGGATGAGCGAAATACGCAAAAGCGGCAACTACGAGCAATGGGTTTTATTCTTCCTGCGCGGTGTTGCCGAGACTGCTCTTGATGCCGCAGATACAATAGATGCGCTGAACAAATTGCATAATGAGAATGCGGAGAAGCTTGCCGGTGTTCCGAAGCGGTCTGAAGACAATGTTATGAAACTGTTTGAGTATATTGA
>CADBOL010000223.1 GCA_902796295.1 Oscillospiraceae bacterium | reverse complement strand
CTCCTCACTGCTAACTCCTAACTCCTAACTCCTAGCTGCTAACCCCTTTTTACTCGCACAGCTCTTTCGCAAGAGCGTCAATGGCGGCGATGTTTTCGTTGCTGAGACCGGATTTGACTGTTACCGTGTTTTCGCAGAATTCAATATTCTTAAGCCCTTCGAGCATTGCGGTCATTTTCTTTATTGCCATAGGGCCCCAGCTGCCGTTTTCAATGAGGGCGATCTTTTTATTTTTCATACCTCTCTCTGTGAGGTCGGCGATGAATTCTCTCATAAACGGGAAGATGTCGCCGTTATAGGTCGTGGTGGCGAGTACGATTTTGCCGTATCTGAAGGCGTCTTCAACGGCCTCCGCCATATCGCAGCGGGCAAGGTCGTTGACGGCAACCTTCGGGCAGCCGTATTCCTCAAGCTTCGCGGCGAGCAGTCCGGCAGCCTTCTTTGTGTTGCCGTAAACGGATGTGAAGTTTATTACAACTCCGTCTGTTTCAACACCGTATGATGACCAGATGTCATATATATTCAGATAGTATCCGAGATTATCGCTGAGCACGGGGCCGTGAAGAGGGCAGATTGTCTCAATCTCAAATGCCGCCAGCTTTTTGAGAACAGTCTGCACCTGGGCGCCGTATTTGCCGACGATGCCGAAGTAATATCTTCTTGCCTCGCAGGCCCAGTCGTCATCCGCCGTATCGTTTGCTCCGAATTTGCCGAAAGCGTCAGCGGAGAAAACGACCTTGTCTTTGCTGTCATAAGTCATGATGACTTCCGGCCAGTGCACCATGGGCGCGGTTATGAAATTCAGCGTATGGGCACCGAGCTCAAGGGTGTCGCCTTCGCCGACGGTAAGCTGTCTGTCGGGGTATTCAACGCCGTAAAAGTTTTTGAGCATCGGGAATGATTTCGCGCTTGATACAAGCACAGCCTGCGGGAATCTCTCGGCAAACGCCGCTATGCTTGAAGAATGGTCGGGCTCCATATGCTGTATGACGAGGTAATCGGGAGCTTTTCCGCCGGATTCCTTTTCGATATTCGCGAGCCATTCATCTGCAAATCTGCCGTCAACGCTGTCCATTACGGCGATTTTCTCATCGGCGATGAGGTATGAATTGTATGCCATTCCCTCGGGAACGATATACTGCCCTTCAAAAAGATCAATCTCATGATCGTTTACTCCGACATATCTGATGCCGTCTGTAATTTTCATAACCGTTTCTCCTTTAGCTGTTGATTATTTTTTATTTATATGTTAATATTTTTTCCGGAAGGAAGATGATAAATATGAAAGCTTTAAAAACCTCGGTTTCATTGATTCTCGCTCTCGTTTTGATTTTTGTGCCCGTTATGAGCACCGCTTCGGCAGCCGAAACGGAAAAATCCGTATTCGGTGACGGTGAAGGCCTCAATTTCCTTGTGCTCGGCGATTCAATCTCCGAGGGCTTCGGCGTTGAAAACAGCGATGAGGCCGGCTACGCGAGGATAGTTGCCGATACAGAGGGCTATGATTATCTTAACTACTCGAGAGTCGCGACCGATACATCGGACCTTATCTCGCGCCTTGAGAGCAAAGAGGAGATAATAAACGCCGTCAAAGAGGCGAATATAATCAATCTCAGCATCGGCTCAAACAATTATCTTGCAAACGATGATGTTGTTATGATAACAGTCGGCGCGCTCTTCGGCACCAATGATAAGCAGCTCGATGAGATAGCGCAGTGGATTTTTGAGGATTATCTCAAAATCATAGATAAGCTCAGAGCTCTCAACCCCGATGCCGTGCTGATTTTTGACAATGTTTACTGCTCCTGGGAAGGCCTCGGGAGGATTCCCTTCAACAAGGCGGTCGTAAGAGTAAACGCCGCGCTTGACAAGGCAAAGGAAGCAAGGCCCGGTGAGTTTGAAGTCTTTGATCTCGCAAGCGTTATCAACGGCCACGGCGAGCTTGTTGCCGATGACTCAACTCATCCCAACGCAAAGGGAAATGTCGAGATAGCGAGGGCTATGCTTTTATTCCTCAAAGAGCTCGGGCTCGGAGAAAAGACGGAGCCCGTTGTAAACCACGAGGGAATAGATTACAACTATTTTCAGCAGAGCTTCGGCACAGTCGCGGGAGCGCTCATCACCGTGATAGTCAAGTGGCTCACTAAGCATTATTGATAAAAATCAGATAACCGCTATATATCCTGCCGTGAAGGGCTCGCTCCCTTCACCGGCGGGAGTTTTTATTACCTTATAGTAAGTGAAGACCTTTTCTTTGTTTCCGCTTTTGGTCTGCCATCCGCTCAGGCGTATTTCACCTTTGAGCAGAGTGGTGATGCATCCGTCTGAATCAGCCGTTGACTGCGTGTGCTCCGACGGCTCATCCGGCAGGGGAAAGTCCGAGGCAAATTCTTCCGGAGTAATGCCGGGAGGAATGAAAACTCCGCGGTCATTTTCATATCTCCATTTTGCGTAGATGCGCCTGAATTCGTCCTCGCTGAGCAGTTCGCTTATCATATGCCGAGCTCCGCGCGGATTTCCGCGACCGCCTTTTCCATTTCGGGCATATATTTTTCCATTTCGCTCACGAGCTTGAGCTGTGTCCTCGCTCTGACAAGATTATGCTCCGGATAGCTTATGCCGAAATATGTGTCTCCGTTTATATAGTCTCCGAGGAATCTCATGCCGCATTCGAGGGTCATAAGCTTCGCAGAGAAGGGGAGATATTTAATCTCGTTTTCCGTAAGGGCTTTGCCCGCCGTGCTGAGATATCCTTCTGTGTAAGCTCTGAAATACTCCATGCTGAAATTGACCTTGTCAAGATCCTTTTCATCTTCGGCTGCGGTGCTTGCGCCGAATCTGATGCTGTCTCCGAAATCATAGAGCGAAAGCCCCGGCATTACGGTATCAAGATCGACAACGCAAATCGCCTTGCCGGTGTCGTTGTCAAACATAACGTTATTGAGCTTGGTGTCATTGTGCGTCACGCGCAGCGGCAGCTCGTTTCTCTCAATCATATCTGTCAGAACGGAGCAGTCACTCTCTCTTGCGAGGATAAAATCAATCTCTGCTTTGCAGTTTTCCACTCTGCCCGAGATATTGTCGCTCACGGCTTTTTTGAAATCGGCTAAACGCGATACGGTATTATGGAAATTCGGGATTGTTTCGGCAAGCGACTCTGCGGGATAGCCGGCAAGCTGACGCTGAAAGTTTCCGAATGCTTCCGCCGCCGCCCTGAAATCCGCGGCGTTTTTGACAGTCTGAATTGTGTGGGCACCTGATATATAGGTGAAAGAGCGCCAGAATTCACCGCCCTGTGAAATGTAATAGGGCTTTCCGTCCTTTGCGGGAAGCACCGTCAGGCATTCCCTGTCGGGATTGCCGCCTTTTGCGGCGATTATCTTTCTTAAGAAATCCGTGATGCCGACTATGTTATTCATTAGCTCAACCGGTCTGCGGAAAACATTGGTGTTAAGATGCTGAAACAGATATTTTTCACCGCCGAAATCAAAGACATAGGTGCTGTTTATATGACCGTCGGTGATTTTATCCACAGACACGGGCTTTTTGTCAAAGCCGTAAGCTTCAAGCAGTTCATCAAGATTTGAAATATTGTTATCCATTGCAATCTCCGTTTACCGTAATTATTTTTTCAGCATTTTTGAAAGGTACTGCCCGGTGTATGATTTTTTTACCTTTGCTATTGCCTCGGGCGTGCCCTCGGCCACAATCCCGCCGCCTGCATCTCCGCCCTCGGGGCCGAGATCGATAATATGGTCGGCTGTTTTTATAAGGTCAAGATTATGCTCTATAACTATAACCGTGTTGCCTTTGTCAACGAATTTTTGCAAGACCTGTATAAGCTTGTGGACATCGGCCGTGTGAAGTCCCGTTGTCGGCTCATCAAGTATATAGACCGTTTTGCCGGTAGAGGGCTTTGAAAGCTCGGTGGCGAGTTTTACTCTCTGCGCCTCACCGCCCGAGAGTGTGGTGGCGGGCTGACCCAATTTGATATATCCGAGGCCCACATCATAGAGCGTTTCTATCTTGCGGCGGATTTTCGGCACCGCCTCAAAGAAATTGACCGCTTCCTCTACTGTCATTTCGAGCACATCGTGGATGTTTTTGCCCTTGTATTTCACCTCAAGTGTTTCGCGGTTATAGCGCTCGCCGTGACAGGTATCGCATGTGATATAGATGTCGGATAAAAACTGCATCTCTATTTTAAGAATACCGTCGCCCTGGCAGGCCTCGCACCTGCCTCCCTTGACGTTGAATGAAAACCTGCCTGCCGTATAGCCTTTCTTTTTGGCATCCACAGTCTGTGCAAAAAGCTCGCGTATATCCGTGAATACTCCGGTATAGGTGGCAGGGTTTGATCTCGGCGATTTGCCTATCGGGCTCTGGTCAATCGTGATCACCTTGTCGAGATACTGTGTGCCGTCAATGCTGCGGAATTTACCGCAGATTTTTTTTGCGTTATTGAGCTCAACTGCGAGATGCTTTGAGAGTATCTCATTTACAAGCGAGCTTTTGCCGCTGCCTGATACGCCCGTAACGCAGATAAATTCACCGAGAGGGAATTTCACGTCTATGTTTTTGAGATTGTTTTCTTCGGCGCCGTAAACCGTGAGATATTTTCCGTTTCCCTTACGCCGCTTTTCGGGCACCTCAATTTTCTTTCTGCCGCTGAGATACTGCCCCGTGATGCTTTCCTCACAGTTCATTATATCTTCGGGTGAGCCGCAGCAGACTATGTTTCCTCCGTGGATTCCGGCACCCGGACCGACATCGACGATGTAGTCGGCGTTCATCATAGTTTCTTCATCGTGCTCAACAACTATGAGCGTGTTGCCTAAATCTCTTAAATCCTTAAGCGTATTCAGCAGCTTGCCGTTATCGCGCTGATGAAGGCCTATGCTCGGCTCATCGAGCACATAGAGGACCCCCATAAGTGATGAACCTATCTGAGTGGCAAGACGGATTCTCTGCGCCTCACCGCCCGAAAGAGTTGCCGCCGGGCGCGAAAGCTGAAGATATTCAAGGCCGACACTCGAGAGGAAATGAAGGCGGGAGCTTATCTCTTTAATTATCCTGTCGCCGATGAGATGCTCCGTCTTGCTCAGCTTCAAAGAATCGAGAAACGCGATTTCATCGGATATTGATTTATGCGAAAACTCATCGATGTTGATTCCGCCGAGCGTGACACAGAGATATTCCTTTTTGAGACGGGCTCCGCCGCACTCCGGGCAGGTTTCGCTGCCCATATACTGCTCATATTCCGCGCGCATTGCCTCGCTGCCCGTTTCCTGGTATCTTCTTTCAAGGTTATTGATTAGCCCCTCGAAATCAGCGTAATATGTGCCTCCGCCGTAGATTCCTCCGCGGATGAATTTGATTTTTTTGCCCTGTGTGCCGTAAAAGATTGCGTTCTTCGCTTCTTTGCTCAGCTCGCGGAAGGGTGTATCGAGCGAGAAGCCGTATTCGTTTGCGAGCCCTTCATAATACATCCTTGAAATCGTGCTCTCGCCGACTCCCCATCCCGATGCGCGGATTGCTCCGGCGTTTATCGAGAGACTGTCATCGGGGACTATCAGCTTTTCATTTATTTTTTTGAGCACTCCGAGGCCCGCGCATTCGGGGCAGGCGCCGAAGGGATTATTGAAGGAGAATGAGCGCGGCTCAAGCTCTTCTATGCTTACTCCGTGCTCCGGGCAGGCAAAATTGAGGGAATACATCTGCTCCTCGCCGTCAATGATATCAACGATAAGCAGACCGTCCGAAAGCTTTGTAGCCGTCTCAATCGAATCAGCAAGGCGCGACCTGATTGTGTCTTTTATTACAAGACGGTCAACAACCGCCTCTATATTGTGTTTCTTGTTTTTGTCAAGCTTGATTTCTTCCGAGAGATCGTAGATGCTGCCGTCAATACGCACTCTCGCAAATCCGCTTTTTCTTATATCATCGAGTTCTTTTTCAAAGCGGCCTTTTTTGCCTCTCGCTATGGGGGCGAGCAGCTGAATCTTTGTGCCCTCTTTGAGAGTGAGCACTTTATCGGTTATATCATCGACCGTCTGCCTGACTATTTCTTTGCCGCAGACGGGGCAGTGCGGTATTCCTATCCTCGCGTAGAGAAGCCTGAGATAATCATAAATCTCCGTGACCGTGCCTACCGTTGAGCGCGGGTTTCTCGATGTGGATTTCTGGTCTATTGAGATGGCGGGTGAGAGGCCGTCGATGCTCTCAACATCCGGCTTTTCCATCTGGCCCAAAAACTGACGGGCGTAAGAAGACAGAGACTCAACATATCTTCTCTGCCCTTCCGCGTATATTGTGTCAAAGGCGAGCGATGACTTACCCGAGCCGGAAAGCCCCGTGAAGACTACCAGCTTATCGCGCGGTATGGTAACATCCGCGTTTTTGAGGTTATGCTCTTTTGCGCCCTTGACGATTATTTCCGAGTTTGACATTTTTACCTCTTGCCCGGCTTCGCTTTTGACGAAGCGCTTTTGATTTTTTCGATTTTATCTCTCAGAT
>CADBOL010000222.1 GCA_902796295.1 Oscillospiraceae bacterium | reverse complement strand
GGAGTATTCCGTCTTATGACCTTCGGCTTCGGAGGAAAGGAATTCAATCCCTCGGCGGAAAAACTCGCAAAAAAAGAGTCCGTATCCTGCTTCGATACGGATCTGCTCTGGAATTTCCCTGTCAGCAACAAGATTTATAAAACATCACTTGTCAAAAATAACGGTATATTATTTCCCTATACGGTTTACACCGAAGACGGCGCTTTCTGGATGACCTTTGTGATGAGACTTCAGCCGAAAATCATCGGCATTTACGGCGCTGTTTCCATGTACAGGCAGTCTGACCCGAGACAGCATACACAGGCGACACAGAATATTGAAATCAGATCGTTAACAGATTTTATCAGATCCTGTGAAATAATCTCAAATGAGATCAATAATTCCGCCGTAAAAGACACATTACCCTGTGTAACAAAAGAAAACTTCATCAGGGAATTCAATCTAAGAGTATGCCACATACTGATTAACGGATTTTACCGTAAAATACTTCGCGCGGATAATGAATTCATTGATTGTCTCAAAGAAAAATACTCGGAGTATTTCTCCCTTCTCAGCGATGAAGACAAAAAGAGACTTGTTTACCCGGATTTACCCGAAATCTGCTTCTCCAAAACCGCTATAGCGGAAAAGCCGCTTGTCAGCATAAAAGTTGATAACCCGTCTGACAGATTCATTTCATCCGTTTTGCTTCAGACCACACCGTATTTTGAAATCTGCACCGCCGCAGAAACAGATGCGGTAAATGCAAATCACGGCAAGCCGAAATCCGCCATAGTCATAAAAGCGGGCAATAACGAAGAACCCGACCCGCGACTTGTATCGGGAATAATAAAAATCAGAGACAGATTTCCATTCATCCCCTCTTTCCTGCTGAAACCGCTCGCGGAAACATACCTTAAAAGCAAAGGCTGATTTATGAAAAAAATATTTTACAGACTTTTCGCACTCCTCTTTAATCTTTACACGATTCTGCCTGTCAGAAAAAATCGCATTTCACTGCTCGCTCCGCATCCCGAAAGCGAGCATGATTCACTGCGCGAACTTAAAAGATATATTGAATCAAAAGGCGGATACGACATAAGGGAAATATCCGTTCCGCGAGGCTCCGTAACAGGATTCATCGGCTTTATTCTGAATAAATCGAGGATTCTGGCTACTTCGGAATATATTTTCCTGAACGATAATTTCATGCCGATGGCCGATATGAAATTCAAAAAAGGGACGGTCGTAACTCAGCTGTGGCACGGTGAGGGAGCTTTTAAAAAATTCGGTCTTGCAACAGATATCCCCGATGAAATCGCTCAAAGGCTCATAAAATGCACCGGCAGATTGGACTGTATTGTCACCACATCACAAAACGTTAATTCTGTCTACGCAGAGGCCTTCGGAGCAGATGAATCAAAAATCAAAGCTCTCGGTTCACCGCGCTGTGATTACCTTATAAGAAACCGTAATTCCACAGATCTTCGCAGGTCTTTTGATGAAATTTACCCGGAAGCAAAAGGGAAAAAACTTATCCTCTACGCTCCGACTTTCAGAGATAATGATGAAGCGGACAGCCGCCTTCTCTCCGGAACGGATTTTGAATTCTTGAAAAATGAACTCGGTGACGAATATGCCCTTATGATAAAACTTCATCCGCGTATTCACTCCTCGGTTATACCGGAAGGCTTAATCAACGTTACGGATTATGACATCAATGAACTGACGGTTATTTCCGATATGCTTATAACCGATTATTCTTCTGTCTGTATGAATTTTGCTCTGCTTTCAAAGCCCTGCATTTTTTATGCGTTTGATCTTGATGAATTTGAAAACGGCAGATCTTTTTACTATGACTATAAATCTTATGTGCCGGGACCGGTAATCACAGATTACAGAGATTTGCCCGGAGAAATAAAAAATTCCCGGACCTCGGAAAAATGTACCGGGTTCAGGAATTTCAATTTTGATTATCTTGATGATAAAAGCTCTCAGAGAATATACGAAGCTGTTATTTCATCCATTCTTCAATAAGCCCCTTAAGCCTTTCGAGTGAATGGCCGTCACAGGCACCGAGCTGTTCTTTTTTGAAAGTCTGATACTTATCACTCTCTGTCATTGAAGGAGCTCTTCTGATTTTTTCAAGCAGTTCGCAGTCTGACACCGCAAACTCACCGGGAAGATCATCCGGAATCGCGATATAAAGATTTCTCTCATAGCTTTTGTAATCAGGGCAGTAAAACACAACGGGTTTATTGAGCAGAACGGCATCGTGAACACTCGATGAATAATCAGTAATAAAAACGGATGAGGCGCTCACAAGATTCAAGGTCGGCACATCTGTAAGATCTTTAATATTGCCGAAATCACGGTCTGTCAGCTTATAATCCGCAAGCGGATGGCGCGAAATAATGAATATTTCATCATCCTCAAGAGAGGCGCTGAGCTTTTCCCAGTCGATACAGGGGTCAAATTTTACCCTTTCCCCTCCCTGCTCTCTGAATGTCGGACAATACAGATATATCCGTTTGTTTTTGAATCCGGGATTTTCATTAAAGAAAACATCCTTCAGGTTTTCCGAATTGTTTATTAATTCATCATTTCTCGGAATACCGGTCACAATGCATTTACTGCGGTCAATACCGAATGCCTTTGCGAATACATCCGCGCTCTTTTCGCTGGTCACGGCAACTGCCGAGTATTGTGAATGAGCCGCAAGCTCATAATTCCTCTCTGAATCTTTTACCGCATCAAGCGCAAAGCACTTGAAAAAGCCGCATCCGTGCCATATCTGCAAAAGTTTCTGACCGGGTCTGAGCTTCAGCGCTCTCATATATCTGCAGTAATCATCTGTCACGATGACTTTGCTTGTCAGAATTTTATAATAAGCCTCAACCTTATCGGGTTTAAAATGAGGAGGCTTGTGAGCGTAAATGATTTTTTCGCAGTCAAGCGAATCATAAAGGATTTTCGCGTTGTCTGTAAGACCGTTATCGCTTCTTACGGTATAGAATAATACTCTGTTTTTAAGTTTCAGATGACTGCATATAAATACCCAGAGCCGGTTAAGAAACACGAGGAAGGCGCGTCTTGCAGACCCGGGTATTATTTTTTTCAGAATACTTTTCATATAATCACCGCTGTAATTATATATTTTTTATAAGTTTAAATCAATATAAATTTATTTGCTTTTTTAATATTATTGTGATATAATCCCATTTACCAATCCCTTCAGCGAGGTTCTCTTATGGAAAAGAAAAAAGTTCTTTTAATTGTAAACCCTACAGCCGGACGTACAAAAGGTAAATCATACACCTTTGACATAGTTGACAGGTTTTCAACGGCAGATTATGAATTCACAATCAAGACCACCACCAAAAGCGGTGACGCCACAGAATTCGTTAAGAATTATATCGGCGACCACGATATGGTTGTCTGCTGCGGCGGCGACGGTACCTTCAACGAAACAATCAACGGAGTCATGAGCCTGTCAAGACGAGTTCCAATAGGATATATTCCCGCCGGCTCAACAAACGACCTTGCAAATACAATAGGTCTGCCCACAGATATTGTAAAAGCCACCGATACGATAATTGAAGGCAAGACTCATACATATGACCTCGGCATGTTCAACAACAGATTTTTCTGCTATGTCGCTTCATTCGGCGTGGGAGTTGAGTATTCCTATAACACTCCTCAAAAGCTGAAGAATCTGCTCGGTCACACCGCTTATGTCATCAACGGATTTGTAATTCACCTTATCCCCGCTCTCAAGAGCGTAAAGCCCATACACATCAAGATTGAATATGATGACAATGTAATTGAAGATGATTTTTATTTCGGAGCTATATCAAACTCAACATCCGTTGCCGGCATCTTCAAATTTGACAGAAACGATATCCGTCTTGACGACGGTAAATTTGAGCTTTTGCTCGTCAGAAGACTCAACAGCCCTCTTGAAGCGTTTTCCATTTTCCAGCAGATTAAACAGCGCAAATTTGACGGCAACAAGCTTCTTTTCCTCAAAAGCTCAAATATAAAAATGACATTTGACAAGGGCGTGCCCTGGACTCTTGACGGAGAATACGGCGGCACGCCGAAAGAAGTCAGATTCTCTGTCCTTAAAAGAGCCATAGATGTTATCAGCGGACCGAATTCTCTCTTTGAGGGCAAAGAATCCGACGTATCCGATTTTAAAGTAAAAGAAAAACCCGCCGATAATGATGACGAAGGCGACAAAGAAGAAAAAGCTGAAAAAGGCGAAAGACTTGCCAAGTTTCTCAGGAGAAACAAAGCAAAAGACGACGGCGTGCAGGAAGCCGGAGAAATCCCCTCCGATGAATCTTCCGAAAATGAACCGGCTCCCGCTTCCGAAGCCGAAATTTCTGATCAGCCGGAAGCAAAAATCGAAAACGAAGAAGAAAGCCACCTTACCTGAGGTGGCTTATTTTAGATTTAACATTGATTTACCGACTTGAAAGGAGCATTTATGTTACACTTTATTCTCGGCGGTTCAGGCACCGGAAAATCCCAAAAGATACTTGAACTGATTGATAAATACACAAAAAGCGGAAAAGACAGGATTTCTCTGATTGTACCCGAGCAGTATTCTTTTACAAGTGAAAAAAAGCTTCTTTCATATATCGGCGAGTATTCAGCCAATAAAGTCAGCGTTATCACGTTCACGTCGCTTGCCGAGACGATACTCGGCAAAGCGGGCCGTCAGTATAAAGAGAGACTGAGCGCCGCTTCATCGGCCGTGCTTATGAGTATGGCTCTGAATGACGTGAAAGACAAGCTCGTCGTCTACGCAAAGCACGCTGACAGAATCTCGTCTGTCAAAAGTTTTCTCTCGCTTGAATCCGAATTCAGGCAAAACGCCATTTCCCCCGAAATGATTGATGAAAAAACAGCTCAGATGCCCGATTCGCTTCTTAAAGCAAAACTCTGCGATATATCGGAAATAATCAAGGCATTCGATTCGAGAGTAAATGATTCTTTCTTCAATCCCGAGGATGCTCTTACAGAGCTTGCCGGAGTCGCGGAGCTTGACGCATATCTCAGCGGAAGAATAGTATTCATTGATTCATTCAGAGGATTTACCGCTCAGGAATTTATGATAATAAATCATATCCTCGCTAGAAGCGATGAAGTTTATATTTCGCTGAGCTGTGATAATCTCGTTAACTGCGATTCTTCTGCCGAAATAATGACGGAGACATTTGCAAAAACAAAGCGCACAGCCGGCAGAATTATAGCGGAGCTCAAAAAAGCAAATCCGGAAAAAGACAGTAAATATGATATTATATATCCCGAAAAATTTGAAAGATATAAATCGCCTGAGCTTAAACACCTTGAAAAAATCATTTCAAGCGATAATGATGAAATATATGAGGGAGAATGCGAAAACATTACTCTTTTCAACGCGCCGGATATCTATGCCGAGTGTGAGACCGCCGCTGCCGTCATCAAAAAACTCATAAGAGAAAACGGTTTCAGATGCAGAGATATCGCCGTTATAGTCAGAAGAGCCGAATCGTATGAAAGACCGCTTAAATCTGCTCTGAAAAAAGCCGGTATACCTGTATATGAGGATTACCGCAAGAGCGCGGATGTATCGCCTGTAATCAACGCCGTGAGCGCTGTTCTCGCTGCGGCGGCCGATAATTTCAGCACCGATTCTGTAATGAGATATCTTAAATCCGGTCTCTCCGGGATATCCGATGGGGATGTCTCGGCAATTGAAAACTACGCATTCGTATGGAATATAAGCGGCAAGAAATGGCTCGACAGATGGAAGAGCAACCCGTCCGGCTTCGGAGATACAGATGAAACAGCGGAGGCAATTCTCGATTATCTTAACAGAGTAAAAGACAAAGCCCTGAAACCGGTAGAGGAATTCAGGCTGAAGATACGCGGAGGAGTCAAGGGAGCCGAAGCTCTCCCGGCTCTCTGGGATATGCTTGAAAAATCGGGGCTTCGCAAAAAAACCGTTTCGCTCGCTCAGTCTCTTGCAGATGACGGCGAGGAGGGCGCCGCGCTTGAGCTCGAGAGAATGTGGGATATAATGACCGATATTCTCAGCGAGCTGTGCAACATAATCGAAAGCGAAAAAATCACGGCTAAAAAACTCTCGGATTATTTTGAAATAATGCTGTCAGTACAGACTGTCGGCACTCTGCCGCAGGGCCTTGATGAGATAATAATCGGCTCAGCCGACAGAATCCGGATAAGCTCTCCCCGCGCGGTTTTGATTCTCGGCGCAAACGAGGGCGTTTTCCCGCTTGAGCCGAAGACTGTTTCCGCTCTTAATATCAAAGACAGAGAAAAAATGACGGAGATAGGTCTCGAACTTTCGGATTCTCCCGAATGGAAGCTTGCCGATGAAAAGCTTATAGTATACTCTTCTCTCTGCTGCCCGAGCGAAAAGCTTTATATCACCTGCTCTCGCTCCGATATTAACGGCGGTGAGATGAATCCGTCCGAATTCTATATCAGAATAAAAAAGCTGTTTAAAAATATCGGTGAGCACAGTTATGAATCACTCGGCGGATTATTCTTCATAGAGGGAAATCAGCCGGCGTTTGAGCAGTACGCCAAAACCGCTGACAAAATGCTTGAAAATGCGCTTGAAACATATTTCAGCGAAGAAGAAGGCAGCAGAAACAGGCTTGAATCTCTTGAAAGAGCCAAACATCTGCGTGATTTCAGGCTCGGCAGCCCCGAGGTCATAAAGAGACTGTTTAATGACAAGCTTAATCTTTCCGCATCAAGAATAGAAACATTCTATCAGTGCGGTTTCAGATATTTCTGCAAATACACTCTCGGATTAAATACACTCAGGCAGGCACAGCTCGACAGTATTCAGATAGGAAACATCACTCATCTGATTCTTGAAATTCTGCTGAAAGATCCCGGAGTAGACGCGCTCTCGGAAATGAGTGACGGTGAAATAGCCGTGCTGATTTCAAATATATCCGATAAATATATTGAAACTTATACTGCCGGCTCTCTTGACAGCGAGAGAGTCAAATATCAGTATTCCGTTCTGAAAAAAGTTGCAGGCGAAATCATACAGAGAATTATAACGGAATTCAGGCACAGCAAATTCAGACCCAAAGCGTTTGAATATGAGATTGAAGGTTATGTGCCCGAAGGAAGCGACGGAAGCGTTACGGTAAACGGAAAAATAGACAGAGTTGATACTGCCGTAAGCAGTGAGACGGGCAAAAAATATCTGCGTATTATCGATTACAAAACAGGCAATAAAGAATTCCGATTTGACAATGTAATCAAAGGTTTCAATCTTCAGATGCTCATATATCTGTTTGCTCTCGTAAAAGACAGAGAAAAAAGATTCGGCAGTTTTATACCCGCCGGAATACTCTATTACATCGCAGACAGCAGCATTATCAATAACGATGACAATGAAAATGACAAAAAGAAAAGCTCAAGAATGGACGGAGTTGTGGCTGAGGATAAAGAGGCAATAACACTTATGGAAGACG
>CADBOL010000221.1 GCA_902796295.1 Oscillospiraceae bacterium | reverse complement strand
GCAAGTTTTACGCAACCGTCAAAAGCGTTTCTGTTCAAAATTGAAACCGATACGCCTATTGTCACTTTCTCAAGAAGCGTGCAGTCGGAAAAGGCGTTTATTCCTATAACAGAAACCGGATGCCCATCAACATTATTGATGGTTATTTCCGACGCAGAAGTGTCTTTGCATTTTATTATTGTCGCCTTGTTGTTACTGAGTGTGTACTCATACATTCCATCTTCGCTTGTCAGGTTCGCTGCGTTTGCTCTGACTGATGTGAAGTTAATGTCGGGAAGTTCAATCCCGGCGAGGCCCGCCGCGGGCGCCGCTCCGAAGATCATGAGACCGGCAAGTGCTGTTGCTATTGTTTTTTTGAATGTAATTTTTTTCATGGTTTTTCCTCCTCGGCTTTATGCCAATCCTTTAATTGTTTTTTATTTTCAGGGCTTTCGCCCCAGATTACCTTATTATGGTGTTGCTAATTGAAAACGGTCTGAAGTTTTTTAAAACCACTTTGCGGATACGGTTACTTCGCTTCCGTTAAGATAAAAATGCTTTTCAGATACATACTCCGGTGAAGGCGTTGAGAAGAAACCCGCTTTTGCCAGCTTCTCTGCGTAATCCTTTGCCATTTCTTTATCTGTAAAACTGATTTTAAACATTGCAATCTCTCCTTTTTAGTTTTTACGATTTGCTTGTTTTTCGTCCCTTACACTTTACAGACACGGCAGATTGACAAATAGTTTGAAGTTTTTTGAAAAAAGTTGAAAAATTTCAAAAAAAATTTCCGGGCATAAAAAACGGCAGCGCCGAAGCACTGCCGTAATTAACCGGATATTGGTATTTATGGAATTATAATTATATATAGGGAATAAAAGAATAATTAATTGCAACTGAAAATGTCATTCCGGGGCCTACCCTTTGTCATTCCGAGGAACGGAGTGACGAGGAATCTCATAAGGAATAGATCCTTCGCTTCGCTCAGGATGACAAGGAGCCGGCAGCATCGGTGACCTTCCAAACATAATTTTCCGCAATGCGATTCCATCATCTGATATCTAAAATCTATCATCTAACATCTAAAATGAGATCCCTCACTGCGTTCGGGATGACAAAAGCGTTCGGGATGACAAGCGCTCAAGATGACAGAAAATCCTGCTTTTGTCTCCGCGGTTCATTTTTTACTGAAAAAGATTAACCTTTAAATCCGGAATAGTGAATATGGTTCTGAAGAAATCAAGAATCGCGTCAAGAATATTTTCAAAATAGATTTTAATTGAATCAAAAACGCTCTCCGGCTGCTTTGCCTGTCCGAAATCGTAAGCGGAATACATCATACCCTTTAAGTTTTCAACAGTTTTTTCACCGTTAACGGTAAGTATCGGGAATTGATATGCATAACCTTTATAATAATATGGAATTGTTTTCATTGCTTCAGCAGCAGCATTTTCAAATTCCGCAATTTCCTTTTCGTATTTTTTCTTCAATCCCTCATATTCGTTATCGGCTGCCGCTATACCATCCCGGTCGTCTGACATTGCAGCTGCCATTCTCTTTTCTTTCAGCTTTTCGGTATCTTCATAATATGATTTCAACGGTTTAGCTGCTTCTTTTATCTCTTTATAAACCGATGCCGTTTCTTCCTGAATCAGCACAATTGCTGTGTAACCCTTACCTTCTTTGAATTCCTCGCCTGCTTCTATAAATCTGCACGGTATTTCTGCAGAAGTCAAATGCCCGAAATCGGCATTTGTGATTTCACCTAAATTCGCATGCTCTTTTTTAAATTTTTCCATAGCATCAAAATCATATTCTTTCCAGGCAATTCCGTTTTTAAAAAGTGACGGGAAACCGACTTTTGCAAAACTTATTGCGCATTCTTTAGCGGCAGAATCCGGCTCTGCTTCTGCCATTCTTAAAAACTCCTTACTGTAATCTTCCACTGAAACAGATGTATAAGGAAACCATAACTTTTCGATTTCCAATATTCCCGTCATTCCCGGAGCATAATGCTCCTTATCATAATTCATCTCATAATTGACTCTTCTGCCGACAACCGGCTCTTCAATCTCAACATTAAGCGTCTCTCTGCCTTCGGTAACATAAGCGTTTACTGTCGAAAAAGCAAATGAAATCATTATTACGGCTGCTAAAAGCACCGCCCAGGTTTTCTTTAATACTGTCATATTTTTTTCTCCTTTTTATTTTCCGTCTTCCCCTGAGGACAATGCCATTACCCTTAGCCGGAAGGCTGGCACAGGATTGGCTTACATATGCTTTTTTGGATAATGGCGCTGCTCTCAAGAGAAGACGGGATTAATTTGTTTAACTGTTTTCAATCTGACGCGTAAGATATACCGTCAGTATCCTTATAAGAAGTGATACCCGCTGTTCATCTGTCATTTTTGTATCTTCCGCCGCTTTTTTCAGACTCAGACGGATGAAATTATCCAAGGTCATAGGCATCACTCCTTTTTTCAATTAAAACTGAAACCTTCCGGATTTAGGTTTTTGATTTTATCCTATTTTGGTATAGGTGTAATTCTGATCAAAATCATCTACCAGTGTTTCAGCCGAACTGCAGCCGGTAGTATCCGAGGCCCCAAATCTGATATTTCCTTCCGAGTCTTTGCTTATATCATAGAAGTTATAGCTTTCACCAACGGTTGTAGTTGAAATGATATAAGTCCTTTCATAATAGTAAACTACTTTGACAACGCCTTTTCCGGTATACTTATGCGCAGAATCTTCTTTGATTTTACCGAAGTAAACCGCATAAGCTGTAACCGGTTTCCCGACTTTATCTGCGGCTTTTTTCAGGGCATAATCTTTAAGATACTTGATGTCTTCTTTTGTAAGTTCAGATGCATTATCTATATACTTTCCAAGGTCGGGAACTGTAATCTCTGCTGTTTCCGATGCAGGATAAATGTTTTTCTCTCCAAGATACTCAAAAGTGGTGTTTCTTTCTATACTC
>CADBOL010000220.1 GCA_902796295.1 Oscillospiraceae bacterium | reverse complement strand
CCGGATTCTCGGGCGGATTTTCCGGGATCATCAGCCCGAGTGCCGCGAGAATCGCTGAAAAGATTGATGCAAAACTCTTGAAAAATGAAAGAAGCAGATTAAAAATATCAACCATAATTAAAATCCCCGTTTTATGATTTCGGCGCGCTGAAACGGTTCCGCCGCCGATACAAATTGAAAAGTATTATATATCAAGGAATTCAATCTGTCATTAACAAATTGTAAACTTTGGGGAGATTTGCGCGGAAGGAAAAGAAAATAACACTTGACAAGCTGATATTTTAGTGATATGATACGCACAATCAAATATCACAAAGGCGTTGACGAAGACGGCTGAATCAGGAAGCTCTCAGAGAGCCGGGGGTGCTGTGATCCCGGCAGCGGAATTATTCAAAGCCCATCCCTTCCGAGCCGGGGGTCCCAAAGCGTAAGCGAGTAGATACCTCCCGAGTCTGCTGCGTTAGTGCATAGGGCTTGATGGAGCCCGAAGAGCGGCGCTTTTTGCGCAAGTTGAGTGGTACCGCGGGATTTGCATCTCGTCTCAAGTATGTCTTGAGACGGGATTTTTTGTTTTGTAAACAGGAAATTCGGAAATTTAATCTTAATTGACACCGGAGGTGCGTTATGGATACAAAAGCATTGAATGAAATGAACAGAATCTCACTCATAGCGGAAAGAATCAAGGAGATGCGTGACATTCTCGGCTTTACGCCGGAGCAGATGGCGGAAAAAACAGAGGTTACGCCCGGGGAATATGCGCAGTATGAGGCGGGCAAAACGGATTTGCCTTTCACTTTTCTGCATAAATGCTCAATTGCTCTCGGAATTCAGCTTACCGAGCTGCTTGAGGGCTCGTCCGCTCATCTTTCATCATATACCGTCACAAGAAAGGGAAAGGGCGAAAACACCGCCGAGGAGGACGGAATCACAATCCAGAATATGGCTCCGAATTTCAAGGATAAAATAGGCGAGCCGTATTATGTGACTTATGAATATTCCGAAGAGCTTCAGAATAAGCCGATTCATCTTACCAAACATGACGGCCAGGAGTTTGACTTTGTCGTTTCCGGCTCGCTGCTTGTACAGGTGGGCAAGAATCAGGAGCTTCTCCACGAGGGCGACAGCATTTTCTATAACTCCTCCACGCCTCACGGAATGATTGCAGTAGGCGGCAAGGACTGCGTTTTCATCGCGATGATTCTTCCCGGTGAAAAGACAGTCCGCGAGGCGGATATCCGCCGTACTATTTCGGCAAGACCCGAAAAGGGACTTCTTATTGATACTTACGCAAAGTGCGAAGAGGATGAAAACGGCTGCCTCAAAAAGATTCATTTTGAAAATACAGAAAAATTCAACTTCGGCTATGATGTTGTCGATAAGATCGCAAGAAAATATCCCGACAAGCTTGCCATGATTCACCTTGACATCGACAAGGTTGAGAGAAGATTCACCTTCCGCCAGATCATGCAGGAGAGCGACAGGGTAGCGAATTATTTCACCTCGCTCGGCATCAAAAAAGGCGACAGGGTAATGCTCGTGCTCAGACGCCACTGGCAGTTCTGGGTTACTATGGTTGCCCTTCACAAGATGGGAGCTGTCGCGATTCCGGCAACATATCAGCTCAAAGACCACGATTTCATTTACAGATATAACGCCGCCCATGTGAATACCATAGTCTGCACAAACTTCGGCGATACCTGCGAGATAGCGGAGAGAGCCGCTCTCGAATGCCCCTCTGTTGTCAACAAGATACTTGTCGGCGGCAAGAGAGAGGGCTGGCATGATTTTGACGAGGAGTATCCGCGCTTTTCATCTCATTTCCCGAGGACTGAAGAAACCCCGGGCGGAGAAGACACCGCGCTCATATTCTTCTCATCGGGAACAACCGGAAATCCCAAGATGGTTGAGCATAAGCACACCTATCCTCTCGGGCATTTCGTTACCGCAAAATACTGGCACTGCTGCGAGCCCGACGGGCTTCATTTCACCATATCCGACACGGGCTGGGGCAAGGCGCTCTGGGGCAAGCTCTACGGTCAGTGGATGTGCGAGGGAGCCGTATTCGTATATGATTTTGACCGCTTCCACTCAGCGGATATACTCCCGCTTTTCGCTCAGTATAAGATAACCACATTCTGCGCTCCGCCGACCATGCTCAGGATGCTCATCAAAGAAGATATCACAAAATATGATTTTTCATCCGTCAAGCATATGACAACGGCGGGCGAGGCTCTAAACCCCGAGGTCGCGATTCAGTTCAAGAAAGCGACTGGCCTTGAGATTATGGAGGGCTTCGGACAGACGGAAACCACACTCGTTATCGGCAATCTTGTCGGCTCCGAGGTGCGCCTGGGCTCAATGGGCAAGGCCTCTCCGCAGTATGATGTCGATATAGTCGACCCGGACGGCAACCCGGTTGCCGACGGCGAGACCGGCGAGATAGTCATCCGCCTTGATAACGGAGACCCGGTAGGACTCTTCAAGCAGTATATTGACGAGGAAGAGAAAAACAAAGAGTGCCGCAGACAGAATATGTATCACACCGGTGACACCGCCTGGCGCGATGAAGACGGCAACTTCTGGTATGTAGGCAGGGTTGACGATGTCATCAAGTCATCCGGCTACCGCATAGGGCCCTTTGAGATTGAGAGCGTCATAATGGAGCTTCCGTATGTTCTCGAGTGCGGAGTTTCCGCGGCCCCCGATGAAATCAGGGGACAGATAGTCAAGGCGAGCATAGTGCTCACAAAGGGTACAGAGGGTACCGAGGAGCTCAAGAAAGAGATTCAGAATTATGTTAAGCAGCACACCGCTCCTTACAAATATCCGCGTCTTGTAGTCTTCAGAGACGAACTTCCCAAGACGATAAGCGGAAAAATCCGCAGGAATCTGCTGTGATTTCCGACACGGATTTCCTGTTTGTTTTATATAAATGATAAAAATAAAACATTAATATTGTATAATTTGACGCAAAAAAGTATTGACTTTTAAGAAAAGCTGTTATATTATAATTCCCGATATTAAAGGCGTTGACGAAGAGAGAGTGTATTTCCGGCCTTCAGAGAGACGGCGTTCGGTGCGAGCCGCCGGTTTGGGATACATTTCTGTAGCTTCCGAGCCGGGAGGAAGAAAGCCAAAGCGAGTAGAACCTCCCCGTGACTGCCGCGTTAGAGCATAGAGCTTGTCAGAGCTCGAAGAGCGGCGCACACCGTGCGCAATTTGAGTGGTACCGCGGGTTAATGATTTATCCCGTCTCAAAGTAAAACAGCTTTGGGGCGGGTTTTTGTTTTTATGACAGCCCGCGCTCCGCAGGAGGGAAAACATGGAATTATCAAATCTTGACACCCGGATCAAGGATATGGCCGCCCGTATCAGGGAGCTTCGCGAGGTCGAAGGCATTTCCGTTGAGACGATGGCGGAGAAAACGGGCGTTACGGCAGAGGAGTATCTCGCGTGCGAGAGCGGAGAGAGAGATCTCAACTTCGCATTCCTCTATAAGTGTGCCGCCGCCTTTTCCGTGGATGTTACAAACATAATAGAGGGTCACAGCCCCAAGCTCTACTCGTATTTTGTCAACCGCAAGGGCGACGCTCCCAAGATTTCAGACGCGCACGGCATGACATACTACAATATGGCCTACGCTTTCAGAAACAGGATTTCCGAGCCGCTGTTTGTAGTGAGCAAATACAGCGAGGAAGCTCAGCGCAAGGCGATAGAGCTCACCAGCCACAGCGGTCAGGAGCTTGACATCGTGGTTGACGGCCATCTGTGCGTACAGGTGGGCGAGCATAAAGAGACTCTCGGCCCCGGCGACAGCATCTATTACGATTCCGGCACACCGCACGGCATGATTGCCGTAAACGGCGAGGACTGCAGCTTTTACGCGATAGTCCTCAACCCGACGGGCGAGCCGATTCCCGAGCTTGTCGCGGCAAAAAAGGTTGACGCTCCTCCCAAGGGGCATATCAGGGATACCAAAGACAGGGTATACAAGAGATATATCGAAACAGAAGAGGATGAAAACGGTTCACCGCTTTCGGTAAAATTCAAAAACGAGGAAAAATTCAATTTCGCATTTGACATAATTGACGAGATAGCAAACAAAGACCCCGATAAAATCGCTCTTCACTATGTTTCAAATGACAAGGAATACAGGGCATTTACCTTCAAGGAGATAAAGCAGAATTCAAACCGCTGCGCAAATTACTTCAAGAGCCTCGGTATAAAGAAGGGCGACAGGGTAATGCTTGTATTAAAGCGCCATTATCAGTTCTGGTTCGCGATTCTCGGCCTTCACAAGCTCGGAGCGATTCCCATTCCGGCCACTAATCAGCTGCTCGTTCACGATTTTGAATACCGCTTCAAGGCGGCGAATATCACATCGATAGTCTGCACCGCCGACGGCGAGGTCTGCGACAATGTGGATGAGGCGCTCAAAAGCTATGACGGCATGGTCAACAAGATGATCGTCAACGGCTCCCGCGAGGGCTGGCGCACTTTCAATGATGAATATGTGCTTTACAGCAGCCACTATCCGAGACCGGCCGACGCTCCCTGCGGCAAAGACTATATGCTGATGTATTTCACATCGGGCACATCCGGCTATCCGAAAATAGCGACTCACAATTATCTCTATCCGCTCGGTCAGTTCCACACCGCCAAATACTGGCACGATGTCGACCCCGACGGAATTCACTTCTCAATATCCGACACCGGCTGGGCAAAAGCAGCCTGGGGCAAGCTCTACGGTCAGTGGATGTGCGAAACATCGCTGTTTGTCTATGACTTTGACCGCTTCCACGCGGAAGACGTGCTGCCGATGTTTGAGAAATACAAAATCACCACCTTCTGCGCACCGCCGACAATCCTCAGGATGCTCGTAAAGCAGGATATCACACACTATGATTTATCCTCGATACAGCATATGACCACGGCGGGCGAGGCGCTCAATCCCGAGGTTTACCGCCAGTTTGAGAAGGCGACGGGCCTGCAGATTTTAGAGGGCTTCGGACAGACGGAGAGCCCCGTACTGCTCGCCAATTTCAGGGGAGCGGATCACAAGGTCGGCTCGATGGGCAAGGCGGCGCCGCATCTCAATATCAAACTCCTTGACGCCGACGGAAAACCCGTACCTCCCGGAGAAACAGGTGAAATCTGCGTCGATATAAGCAAAGGAATCCCTTACGGTATTGCGGTCTGCTATTTCGGCTCGCCCGACAAGACAGAGGAAACCTGGCATGACGGCTGGTATCACACGGGCGACACCGCCTGGATGGATGAAGACGGATTTTACTGGTATGTCGGCAGGGTTGACGATGTTATCAAATCATCCGGCTACCGCATAGGGCCGTTTGAGATTGAGAGCGTCATTATGGAGCTTCCGTATGTTCTCGAATGCGGCGTATCTCCGGCTCCCGACCCGGTCAGAGGTCAGATAGTCAAGGCAAGCATAGTGCTTGTAAAAGGCACCGAGGGCACGGAAGAGCTCAAAAAAGAGATCCAGACCTATGTCAAGGAACACACCGCGCCTTACAAATATCCCCGTCTTGTTGTTTTCAGGGATGAGCTTCCCAAGACGACAAGCGGCAAAATAATGAGAAATCAATTATAATTATCATAAGAGAGGAAGAATACTATGGAAATCAAAATCACAAAGACTTCAAACCCGAAGGCAAAACCGGCTGACGAATCAAAGCTCGGCTTCGGCAAGGTGTTTTCAGATCACATGTTCATCATGGATTATTCAGCCGACAAGGGCTGGCATGATGCGAGAATAGTTCCTTTCGACTATATTCCCATTCACCCTGCGGCAAGCGTGCTTCATTACGGCACCGAGATTTTTGAAGGTCTCAAGGCTTACAGAACCGTAAACGGCGACATTTCCCTTTTCAGACCCATAGAAAACATCAGAAGAATGAATAATTCCGCAGAGCGTCTCTGCCTTCCGCAGATTGATGAAGCCGATGCGCTTCAGATTTTTGACACCCTCGTTGAGGTTGACAAGGACTGGGTTCCCCATTCCGAAGGCACCTCGCTCTATATCAGACCCTTTATGATCGGCAACGATGAAAACCTCGG
>CADBOL010000219.1 GCA_902796295.1 Oscillospiraceae bacterium | reverse complement strand
TCGGCTCGGTCGGCGCTTCTGCCTGCGGCAGAGGTCTTCACTGAAGACCCGCGCCCCTCAAGGGGAAGGCTTTCTCTCAAAAAAATTTTCCGGGACCGGAGGAAATCATATGAATCCGTGAAAAAAACGGAGAAAGCGCGAGAAAACCGTATATTCATGATTTTTGCCTGTCAACATGTTTATGTTGTCGGGTTTCGCATTTTCGCCTTTATATGGAGGGGTTTTTAAACCGCTCACAAATTTAAAGGAGGAAATCTTATGATACCTTATTCAAAACTCAGGAAGGATATTGACACATTTTTTGACTCGCCCGATACCCTGACCGTTTATGTCTGTCTGCTCGTCAGGTGCAATTACAAGCCGGAATACTTTGAGAGCGGAGATTTTATTGTTGACAGGAATAAAACGGTCATGTCAATCGACACTATCGCCGCAGAGCTGAAAATGAGCAGAGGCAGAGTCAGGTATTCGCTCGAGCGCCTGACAGCCGCAGGATTCATCTCAACGGAAAAAATCGGCAAATACTCCGTCATCACCGTGAATCAGCCCGATACAGCCCCGGAATCGAGCGGGAGCTGCAGGATAGACCTTTGACCGTAACACAATCTTCGGCATAATTCTCTGCATAATCTTCGGCACAATCTTCAGCATAATATCCTCATGCCGTTTCGCCTTAAAACAAAAGGCTTCGCACCGCCTTCTCGGGCGGAATGCCGCACAATATTCAGCACAATATTCGGCATAATTTACTGCACAATCTTCAGCACGGATAAAAGAATAAAAGAATTTAAGAATTAAATAATACAAGAATTTTTTGATATAAATATTCTTGAAAATCTGAATACAGGAGTTATATGAAGGAATACGGAATTATTGACGAAATACTCATACAGGCGCCCAAATGCAAAAACACGGAAAAGCTGATTGAGGACCTGCGCGACATAAATCTTATCAAGGATAATGCCCGTAAGGGAAAGCTGAAGGGCTATCACTGCACAAAATGCAATGACAAGGGCATGATATACCTCCCGGACGGAAAAACGGGAATAAAGGCCGCAGAGTGCTCCTGCATGAAAATCAGATCGGATATGAACGGAGTGGTGACAAGCGGCCTTTCCGAAATGATAAAGAGCAGATCGTTTGACACCTTCAGATGCGATGAGCTGTGGCAAAGGCAGATAAAAAGCACCGCCCTCGCTTTCGCAGACGGCGGCGCAGACTCGTTCTTCTTTATCGGCGGGCAGAGCGGCAGCGGCAAGACACATATCTGCACAGCCCTTTGCGAGGAACTTATGAAAGCCGGCAGAGCCGTGAAATATATCAGATGGAATGACACATTCCGCGAAATACTCAGTCTCTCGGATAATAAGGACAGGCAGCTGAAAGAGAAAAAGCTCGCGGAAACGGACGCTGCGGAAATCCTTTTTATAGATGATTTTTTAAAATCCGCCAAACCCAGCGAAGCGGAAAAGAGCCTCGCTTTCAACATAATAGAAAACAGATATATCCGCTCAAAGACAACCATAATTTCAAGTGAAAAAACTCTCGGAGAAATAAACGAGATCCGCGAGGACATAGCCGGGCGGATCTACGAAAAAACGGGTGACAGATTTCTTCTGAAAATCCCGAGAGATATCAATAAGAATTACAGATTCAGAAACAGAACGGTTAACTGAACGGGAAATTAAACCAATTCGGAATTCGGAATTATGAATTCGGAATTGCGGAATCGCAATACAGAATTTATTTCCCGGTTAAGTTTTAATCCGGCCCTCTCCGCACAATAAAGCCCTCTCCGCGATCGGAGAGGGTGGCACGGCAAAAAGGATTTAAGCCGTGACGGGTGTGGCCGAATAATCAGTCTTTAAGTTTGCTTTTAATTTTTTCATCTATTACCGAGCAAACCTCATAAAAATTTGTATCAATATCAAGATTGCTGAATCTTAATACTTCTATTCCGAGCGAGTTCAGTTTTTCAGTTCTGATTCTGTCAGATTCTATTTTGTTATCGTAAAAGTGGCCGGAGCCGTCAAGTTCAATTGCAAGCCGG
>CADBOL010000218.1 GCA_902796295.1 Oscillospiraceae bacterium | reverse complement strand
TATGTAATTTGATAGGATAAAACATGTAGGGCGCGGATAAATCCGCGCCGATTATATGATGCTCTCACACATCCTTGTACACGGCAGGCATTAATGCCTGCCCTACGTTGCAATCTCACGCTTGCCCGGAACGCCGGGACGTCGTTCCTTACAAGCGGTTTCAATAACAAACATATATAATCCGGAGTACGCTTGCGTGCGACCCGAAACTGCTAACTGCTCCCTGCTAACTGCTAACTTATTATAATCCGGAGCGTGCATTGCACGCGACCCTCAATTCCGCATTCATCATTCCGCATTCCGCATTAAAAAAAGCCCGCCAAAGCGGGCTTTTTTTACTCTGTTCTCAGTGCCACAACAGGATCTTTCTTCGATGCGATTCTCGCCGGGATAAGACCTGCTATAAATGTCAGGAACATGCTTATAATCACGAGGATTACGGCTCCCTGCGGCGGGAGCTGCGCCACATGGGGCAGAGTCGTGAGATACTTGATAAGTATGTTTATCGGGATAATCAGCAGCAGGGTCACTCCTATTCCGATAGATCCTGAAACAAATCCGACAATCAGCGTTTCCGCGTTGAATACTCTCGAAACATCCCTCTTGCTCGCGCCTATCGAGCGCAGGATACCGATTTCCTTGGTTCTCTCAAGCACCGAAATATAGGTGATGATACCTATCATTATGGATGAAACAACAAGTGAAATCGCGACAAACGCTATAAGAACATAAGAGATAATATTGACTATCTTTGTGACGGATTTGAGCATCACTCCGATATAGTCGGTATATTTTATATTATCTTTCTCTTCGCCGGAATTATTGTATTCCTCAATAAGAGCCGAAATGGCGTCTTTTGATTCAAAATCCTTGGGGTAGATATTAATCTGCTTGGGATTTGTAAGATCGGCGACGCCGAGTATTTCGAGAGCCTCTTCATAGCTTGCCGCGAACGGCTCGGGCTCGGGCTCCGGTTCCGGTTCGGGCTCCGGCTCGGGCTCTGCCTCTTCCGCTTCTTCTCCGGTATTCTCCTCTTCGGGAGTCTCTTCCTCCGCTTCTTCGGGCAGCATTTCCTGATACGCTCCGGTTACCATCGCGCCGAGCATTTTCAGCTTGGTTTCCTTATCCATCATCGAGAGATATGTCAGCGCCTGCTCGCCGCTTATTTTGCCGTAACCCGGGATTTCATAGCCGGCGAGCATCTCATTGAGGTTAGCCGTAAGCTCGCGCCTTTCTGAGATTGAGAGAACGGGCTTGAGCATAAGCTCAACCGTGCGCTTCATCTTTGACGCCTCGGGCTCCGGATACCTCTTGTCTATCTCGGCGTATATTTCCTCCTCTGTGTAAGAGGGCATTGATGACATATCGGGCAGCTGAGTTGCCGTGAATGATGCCTGAGCCCTGTCTGTCAGGGCAAGGGATGAGACGACCGGTTTCTCAAAAGAAGCTGTCGGGGTGCTTTCGGCTTTCTTTCCGTCTGACGCCGTCGCTTTGTTATCCGCTTTCTTTTCTTCGGTTTCTTCTTCCTCTTTTTCGGGGAAGGGAATGCCGGTGAAGACATCGGTCTTCGGGTCCGCCTTCTGTTTCTTGACTATCTCGGCGTTATCAGTCTTTTCGGCCGCGTGTTTTACAAGCTCCGAAGAATAACCTATTGTGCCCATAGTGGCAATCGCGACGGAATCCTCACTCGGGCGGATGATACCGACTATGGTGATTTCCTCGCCGGAGTCAACGGTCTTCTTGAGATACTCCTCGTCGCCTCTCATATCGAGCCATTCGCCCGCCTCTTCATCATAGCTGAATAGCTCCGGCTCGGTCACGAGCCTGAATTTTTTGCCGATAATCTCATCGTATTCAAGCTCATAGGTTTTGGCCTCAACCTGCTCGCCCTTCATCAGCGCCATCATTGAATCCATTATATCGGCTGAAGATGTGATGCCGAGACCCTGGATGGTTAAATCGCTTATCTCATTGTTTTTATCGATGATAAGAACTACTTCGTTGTATTTTTCGGGCCAGCTGCCCTTGATAAGCTCATATTCATCCTTGAGAAGCTCGCGGTTGTCAATGAGCTCCTGCCAGGAGTTGTACATCTGCTGATATGACTCTATCGTTGAGGTGTCAATGCCCAGAGATGAGAGATTCATGCCGCTCATCATGCTCTGCGCCATATCGAGCACTGGGCTCGGATAAACCTGATTCGCGCCTTCCGAGGTGTCGGCGGCGTAAATTGTCATCTTACCGCCGTATTTATACTGAATGGATGAAACATATTCTTTGACCTTATCGCTCTTGTCAAGGAAATCCTTGAACTTCTGCAAGTCATTGAACCATACGCCCGATGAATAGGATTTCATCATATTCTGCGACATAGTGTTGGAATAAACCTTGTCGAGCTCATGGTTTATCTCGGGCGAGCCGAAATTCGAGAGAGCGCTGAGCATTGAATTCATATCCATGGTCGCGGCGTCAATGGTGAGCGGATAAGAGGTCAGCGTCTCACGCTGAATCGAGTCTATATAGGCCTGAAATCCGCTTGACAGAGAGAGAATCAGGGCAATACCGATGATTCCGATGCTCCCCGCAAACGAGGTCAGGAATGTTCTCATTTTTTTGGTCAGCAGGTTATTGAGCGAAAGAGAGAGGGCCGTGAAAAAGGACATCGACGGTTTCTTCTCTTTTTTCTCTTTCTTTACCTCGGTCTCCGCCTCACCGGCTTCGTCTTCCGGGGTTTCGGGCTCACTTGCGTTGAACGGCGCGGAATCATCAACTATCCTGCCGTCAAGCAGGCGGATTATCCTTGTAGAATACTCCTGAGCAAGGTCGGGGTTATGCGTTACCATGATAACCAGGCGGTTTTTGCTGATTTCGCGCAGTATATCCATAACCTGCACGCTCGTCTCGCTGTCGAGAGCGCCCGTGGGCTCATCCGCAAGCAGTATTTCGGGGTCGTTGACGAGAGCTCTCGCTATCGCGACTCTCTGCATCTGGCCGCCCGAAAGCTGATTCGGCTTTTTGCTGAGCTGATCCGCAAGGCCGACTTTTTCAAGAGCTTCCTTTGCTCTTTTTTTGCGCTCGGCTTTTGAAACGCCCGAGAGGGTCAGAGCGAGCTCAACATTTGCGAGCACCGTCTGATGCGGTATCAGGTTATAGCTCTGAAAAACGAAACCGACGCGGTGATTTCTGTAATTATCCCAGTCGGAATCCTTGAAATCTTTTGTGGATTTGCCTTCAATCACAAGGTCGCCCGTCGTGTACTGATCAAGACCGCCGATGATATTCAGCAGTGTGGTCTTGCCGCAGCCGGACTGACCGAGAATCGACACAAATTCACTCCTGCGGAAATCCACGCTCACACCCTTGAGAGCAACCACCTTTTCTCCGCCGGTCGGGTATTCTTTTACAATTTCTTTTAATTCAAGCATACTTTTTTCTTCTCTTTCTCAGACTTTCTTCTTCCTCTTATACAAGATGCCTTAAATCGTTTACTCCCTCAAAGGCGACATCTCCGTATGGATATGTGCCCTTTTCATAAAAAATAATCCTTGTCACGCCTGTGTTTGACAGTGTGAAATCATAATCCGGCTCCTTGTCGCGGTAACCGATAATATAAAAGATAATGTAGGTCAGAAAAGCCGCGTGAGAAACAACCGCAAGCTTTTCGCCGCTCGAATAATGCGCCTCAAAATAATCGAGTACTCTCTCTGCACGCTGAAAATACTCTTTCTCACTTTCCCCCGGAGTTTCATAGGGAACAACCGTCTTTGCGTTTTCTCCGATGTCCTCTGCCGGCACTGCCGCCGGGCAGAGAGATTTCAGCTCTTCAAAGGTGAAACCGTCATATTCCGCGGGAACTCCGGTCTCACACAAATCGGGCAGAATATTGAGCTCCGGGCTTCCCGGCTGATGCTCAATAATCCCGTTTGCCGTCTCAACCGCTCTTCGCAGACCGCTCGAGTAAACGGCGTCAAATGTAATTTTGCTTTTCCAGTAAATTCCGAGCTTCTCCGCCTGAGAGACACCGAGCTCTGTCAGAAGAGGGTCGACGGAATCGGCGATTCCTTCGCTCTCTATGCCGGCGTTTCCTCTGCTTTCCGCGTGTCTTATAAGAAAAAGCTCTCTGAGTATCTTTCCTTCTGCCATGTTTTCTCCGTAATAAACATATATGAGCCCGGTTTGGATTATCCTGCCCGGGCTCGTAAAATATTTACAGAATGGTGATTATTCTTCTTCGCCCTCGTCTATGTCGTCAAGGTCAAAGTCGAATTCAAGGCTCTCTCCGCAGGCGGGGCACTCGCATCCGCCGTCTTCGAGAATACCGTCGTCAACGGTTATGGTCTCACCGCATGAGGGGCAGACCACTTCATAGAGTTCTTCGCCGCCACAGCAGCAGTCATCATCATCGCAGCCGCAGTCGCATTCCTCATAGACATACTCTTCAAGGTCTGCGAGAGACTCGTCAACTGCGTCGAGCTGATCTGTGAAATCGGCAAGATCCATGTCTATCTCATCTACAAGCTCAGCCATTTCGGATATGGTGTCAACAACCGCGAGGAGCAGCTTGTTGACGTCTTTATCGGCATCAAGCTTAAGGCCGTCTGCAAGACCTTTGAGATAAGCGGCTTTTTCGTTAATTCCCATTTTGAAATCCTCCCTGATTTATGCTCTGCTGAGATATTCACCCGTACGGGTGTCGATTGTAATCATTTCACCCTCATCAATAAACAGAGGTACCTTGACCTCGGCGCCTGTTTCAAGGGTGGCGGGCTTTGTGGCGTTGGTCGCTGTGTTTCCTGCGAAGCCGGGATCGGTCTTTGTGACCTGAAGGTCAACTGTTGTCGGGGGCTCTACGCCGAAAACATTGCCCTTGTAGGAAAGGATGCGGCAGGTAATGTTTTCTTTGACAAACTTGAAGTTGTCGGGCAGAGTAGCCGCGCTGATGGGAACCATATCGTAGGTCTCGGGATCCATAAAGTAATAGAGATCGCCGTCATTATATGAATATTCCATATCCTTGCGCTCAATATAAGCGGTGGGGAATTTATCGGTGGGGTTGAAGGTACGCTCGGTAACCGCTCCGCCGATGACGTTTCTTATTTTGGTTCTGACGAAAGCTGCGCCTTTGCCGGG
>CADBOL010000217.1 GCA_902796295.1 Oscillospiraceae bacterium | reverse complement strand
TTTTGTAAATGAACCGCCCTCAGAGATCTTAAACATGATTGTTCCGATTTCTCTGTTGTCGTATATTACTTTTAATTCGTTATTGTAGTTTTTGCTGAAATAAAGATCTCCGATGTTGAATTTTGTGTCATCCGGGATAAATACATATGCCTTGCCATAGCCGTTTGCGCCGGAGAAATTCACATAATCCTTGACCTTTGAGAGAATATCATACTCCGTTGCATTTTCTAATTCCGGTACAATTACCTGCGCGGTTTCACTCTTTAAAACATACCCCGCATTAAGCATTTCCGATGTGAACTGCTCTTTGTAATCATAGTCTATATTGATATTCAGTTTATCTCCGCTTGCAATATTTTGGTTTTCTTCGATTTCAATTTCAATATCCCCGATTGTATTGCCGTTATATGAGAAGGTAAGTGTATCATCATCATACTCATCACGGACTATCTGAAGGCCGCCGTTCACCATCTTGAAATCTTCGGCAATATTAATTACCGCGCGTCCATGTTTGTTTGCTCCCGAGAACTCAACTATCTTTGACGTGTCTGCAAAAATATCGATTTCTGTTACTTCTTCAAGCCCTTCCACCTTCATTTTTAACTCTTCCGGAACAGACACTCCGAGAGCTTTATTGATCTGATCGAGCTTCTGATGTGCTTCGTTCATAAATTCCGAAGGAACGATTTTTACGGTAATTTCATCACCGTTTGAAAGCCCGGAATTATCACTTATTTCCGTGTCATAAAATAAGCTGAATAATCCGTTGCTGTAATTATCCGCTATTTCGAGCGCGAGAAATTCGGGATCTGCCGATTTAAGTGAACCTTTTAATTCATCATAGTCATCGGATATGCTGGACATTGACTTCGTCAGTTTAATCAGATATTTCCCCGCTTTTTTGGCATTTATGCTTTCATCGAGAATATCTTTATCCAATTCAACGCTTGCTGTTGCGTGGCCGTCCGGGCCGGAAAAATTCAGCTGTATCCCTTTTTTCATAGAAGATGATTTGCCACATGAACAAAATGCGAATAATGCTGCTATTATTAAGATAATTGCTGCGGTTTTAAAAATGTGATTTCCGTTTTTCATAATTTTCCTCCTCGGCTGTTTCGCCAATCCTTTTTTGTTTTTTTCGGGGCTTTTGCCCCTGCTTACACTTATATGGTGCTTTGAGATTGAAAATAGTTTGAAATTTTTTGAAAAAAATTGAATTTTTTTAAAAATCTTTTTTCAGTGTATAATCGGGCTTTATCTTCTGAGCCGGCCTATTATACTTTCAAAGATTAACTTTATTAATTCACTTAAGGTGAGAATGTTTGAGCTATTCTGATGTGAATGCCTCTCAATTGAGGTTGCTCCGCATCTGCTGCAGGTATGGGTATATACCGTTTCATTCGTATTATTTTCGCTTAATTCCGTTATTGAGAAATCATGACCCAATGCCGGGCTTGTTTTTTCTGTTTCCACTTTGCCGCAGCGGCTGCAAAACAGTTTAAAACTGCCGCTGCCGAGGCAGGTCGGGGATTTCACCTGTGAATTCAGCTGATGATCACATTCCGTATTGACAAAGATATATGTGTTGCCGAGTCCCTGCTCTTTAAGATCCAGCCAGGCCTTGCCGACTTTAAGATAGCTCTCTTTTGCGCCGCAGGTAAAAACACCGATGGAATCTGTCTCAACGGGAATATTAACCTCTTCCGGACTTTCCGTGCTGACCACCACTGAGAATCTTTCGCCGGGTGAAAGAGAAACACCGCCGATATCAAAAGTATAGAATCCTTCAGAGGAAAGAAATCTCTTACATGAACCGGCGAAAGTGCCGGATTCGGGCTTACCGTCTGCGGATAAATTCTTATAGACCGAAACCGTAACATCGGAATTACCCTGCAGATTGTATATGCTTATATACCGGATTCTTTCATATCCCCGGGCGGTATATGCCGAAGCATATGTTTCGTAGTTCGCAATTACAGATTCAAAAAGCGCCGATGTGTTTGAATAATTGTTTATAATATCTCTGCTGTCAAAAGTTGAAAATGTCAAATACTGACATATGCTTTTGTCTTCATATGAAATCCAGAAGTATCCGGCGTTTCCCCATCCTGTTCCGTAACTGTTTTTACACAGCCACGCGCCGGCGCTCTGAGGATCTGTCTTGAAGTATTCTTTCGGGAAATTGTCATCCCAGCCTGTTATTGTCACCGCATGATTTGCGGTCTCAGCCTCCGGGCAGTAATATGCCGCGTCAAAAGTACCCGAGACTGTTTTTTTTGAGAGATTTGAGCTGTTATAGTAAAACGAGCACATTGCGGAACCGTTTGTAATAACCGCGTTTTTTATTTCTTCAAAGCTTTCGAGCTTCTCAATGTCTTTCAGACCTGTACCCGCAGTTGCGGAATAGCGGACATCCTCTTCATAAACCATATCCCCGGTATTCGCTGAGAGCGGAAAATCGCTGTCGTTATTTGCTCCTTCGCCGTTTGCGAGAGCTATGGCCGCATATCTCCAGTTGCCGCCGTTTGAATATGCGTTTTTACCGAGATTGACTCCGTCTGAAGCGCGGTTTGCGCCGTTGCTGTTGGGATTCAATGAAAACCATGTAAGGTGAGCTTCCGAAAGATTCAAATCATCAATATCCCTGTTATTGTTTTTAAGCTCATAGCTCTCAATGGCCGACATTGCCGCATGCGCCCAGCAGGTTCCGGTTGTACTCTGGTTTTTAACCGGAGTCACATATCCGTAATCACGCGAATCATAGCTTGAAGGCAAATCATTCGTTTTTGTATTTTTCTCTTTGCTTTCTGTTATTGTGATAAGATTTCCTGACTTCTTATCGGCTCCGGGTTCATTGACATAATGCTCAAAATCAAACGGATTTGAATCATCAATATCAAGAATCTTTATTTCCGGATCTGCCGCAAAACATTCAAGGTCCGTGTACCCGGTATTGCCGAAAATCAGAATCAGCACTAATATTAAGCTGAACAGTTTTCGGATTGCGTTTTTCATTATTATGCCCTCCGGTGACGGTGCAGAGAAGAATACGGCTTTTGCCGTCTCTTTATCCGGAAAACTCGTTTTTAACATAATTCATTTCTCCTTTTTCGGCTCTTTTTTACTGTTTTTTGTTTCCTTACACTCTTAAGATGCATTTAAATTGACAAATAGTTTGAAGTTTTTTGAAAAAAGTTGAAAAATTTCGAAAAAATTTTCCGGACATAAAAAACGGCAGCGCCGAAGCACTGCCGGAGAGATGAAAACGGTATATATAATACAAAACATAAATCTGCGTTATTTGGCAGTTAACGTTGCCGATTTTGCGGTTATTTAAATTTCGGTAACGTTAACTTGCATTTTACGGCGATTTATGATATAACATAATCATACCGATATAAGGGGTGTTATTATGAAACTCTTTTACAGAGAAAACTATCTTAAAAAAATACGCGGGTTTTACCATACCGATGATATTATCAAGGTCATAACCGGTGTAAGAAGATGCGGCAAATCTTCCCTTATGGAAATGATTGCTTCCGAAATAAAAGAAAGCGGCGTTCCAAAAGAAAACATAATATTTATTGATCTTGATAAAAGAGGATTC
>CADBOL010000216.1 GCA_902796295.1 Oscillospiraceae bacterium | reverse complement strand
TTGAAGATATGGTCAGAGAGGCGTCGGGCGATGAAAACAAGCAGCTGCTTGTTATGGGACTTACCAATGATGCCATCGGCTATAATCTGCCCGACACAGTTACCACAAAAGGCATACTCACTCCGCTGCTCATCTATAACGGTGAAGGCGGAAACGAGATTTCAAACTCAATGCTTCTGACAGTTTCAAACGAAAGCGCGCCTGATATTGTCAAAGGATTCGGTTCTCTGCTCGGAGTTGACGCCGGTTTAAAAGAATAATCAGGCATTATAATTTCAAAGCCGCTCACCGAATAGTGAGCGGCTTTTTGCGTTTGAGTGAAAACAATGTTTAAACATAAACCTCAGATAAAGAATTTCTTTTCAAGCCATGCCCTGACCTTTTTGCTTCTGTTGCAGTAAATGCCGAAACCCATAAGCGACAGGACCGACAGAAATACAATTATGGATGTGATTTTTCCCCATTCGACAGAATAATAAAACGATATAATGCAGGTGACGGCGGAAATCAGCGCAATATCCAGCGCGATATGAATTATTATCGTACTCCAGTGGCGCTCTTTTTTTCGTGCCCAGATAATAAAAACCAGTATGCAGACTGAGACGGCGGCTATTATCGGCAGAGCTACAGTCAGGTAGTAGTCCGCATCCTCTTTTCTGAGCGGAAAGAAAACATATACGTATGCCAGCACCGCCGCTGTATCAATTAACCACATAAGATAAGGCCTGATTTTTTTAAGATAAAACGGCAGTATAACTATTATCCAGAAGAGCAGCACGGATGTAATGACATATGCAGACCAGAATCCGTCTCTGCGGTAAAACAGATTTACAATACCGCAGACAATCATCGGTATGGCAAGAAGAACAGTAATAACCGATGCCGCGAATTCCTTCTTTGCGTCTTTGGGAATCATTTTTTTCTGTGAAAAAGGCGATTCCGGTGTCTGAGTATTCATGTCGGCATTAGGCATATATACGGCCGTATCGCAAAGCGGGCATTTTTTAGCGGAATCATCGAGCTCGACGCCGCATTTTACGCAATAAGACATATTGACCTCCGGGTTCAATATCTGTTGCTTTCAATTTTAACATGAAGTCCTTTTTTGACGAAGTGCGTGAAGAATTCACGCTCAACACTTGTTTCCGAAAACGAATCGGAAAAGGTTATGACCATTTTATCATTTACGGTAGCTACACCCAGTCTTGAGGCGTTACGCAAACCGGGGCAGGGCATAAACATCAGTTTTTCCACATACGGCTTCATATCATCCGGCAGAGATACTGCGCCGAGATTGGTAAGCAGAGCTGTGGTGGATTGCTCCGCCGTAAGCGAAAAGCCGATATTGATTCCGAAATCCTTGATAAACAGGGGAGTGATTTTAAGAAACGGATTCTGCTCCGCTCTGAGATAAGCGGTAATCATGGCGTTTAGATTCTTTTTATCTGATGCCAGAGCAAGCTGATGATGTGTCTGCGAGAGCAGTTCATCGAAGGAATACTCTCCGAGATTCGGGTCTATGACAACTCTCAGACAGATGGTAAAATTTCTCAAAGTATCCGATATGAACCTGCGTCTTAAATCAATCGGTATCTGTACGCAGATTTTTCTCTGCCTGTTATTTTCGGCTGCCTGCTTTTTTATGTGTATGTCAAGCAAAAGCGCGGTCAGATACTCGGTAGCCGTAACTCCGAGGGGTTTTATAAGTTTGCTGAATTCGCTGTAATCGATTATCCCGGATGTTATATTCACATTATGCTTCGGGAGTTTTAAGTCTCCGCTGTGATAGCATTTTTCTGTTTCGAGTTTCATCCTGACCGCCGAGTCCGCATTCTTTCTGAATGAATCTTCAAGCTCGGTTTCATTTACTTTGTCTTTTGGATTGAGGACGAATTCATTAAATGAAACGGAAGCGCCGGTAAGTCTCAGGTATTCCGCCGTCAGAGAAAGCATGAATACTGCGGCACCGTGACCGTCGGCAAGCGAATGAAATGTGTCTATGCTTATACGGCAGGCGTGATAATAGACTCTGAAAAGATAACCGCTGTTTTCTTTGAATTTGACTCTGTGGCACGGATTATTGATATCGGGCATTACAGGCGGAGCGCCGTTTGGATTCTTTTCAAAATAATACCAGAAAAATCCTTTTCTTATTCTTACATCAAAGGCAGGGAATCTCGGAAGTATGTTGCGCAGGGCTTTTGAAAGCAAGTCGGGGTCGATATTCTCTTTGAGCTCGACGGATAACCTGAATACATTTGACCACTCTTCCGAATTCTGCCCCGGAAAAACGGTAGCTGCATTATCGAGCCTGAACCAGTCTTTCTTTTTTGCTTCCGTCATTTTCTCACCTGCCCGGTTGTTTTACTTATATTGTTATTGTATAATTTATACGCATCAATGTCAAATATATATTTATGATATAGTTTTTGAGAAAAAGCTGAGTTCTCATAAATAATAATTGAACGATATCAAAACTGTGTTATAATAGTTCGGGAAGTCATTATTATCTGAAACGAATTAACCTGAATTATCGGAGAATTGAAATGAAAAAAATCATATCAAAGAAAAACCCGGTTATACCGGGCATGGGAGTATGTGATCCGCATATTCATATTTTCGACGGGAAAATGTTTCTTTATGCATCTCATGACGCTGAGCCCGATGCAAGGAATTTTTGTATGCATGACTGGCAGATATGGTCATCGCCCGATGCGGTTGAATGGACTCTTGAATCAACCGTTCATCCCGAAGACTTCTTTATGGGACCGTCCGACAATTGCTGGGCTGTTGATGCCGCGTACAGAAACGGCAGATATTATTATTATTTTTCCGATGGGAGTAACAGAATTGGTGTTGCGGTTTCAAATAACCCCGGCGGTCCTTTCAGGGATGCGCTCGGTAAGCCTCTGCTTGACGGCACTTTAACGAAGACCAGAGAATATGACCCGTCTGTGTTTGAGGATGATGACGGAGAATATTACCTTGTTTTCGGCGGACCTGAATGGTGCTACGGTGAAGGATGCGGATATTATATCGCGCGGCTCAATGAAGATATGATTTCTTTTGCCGAAACACCGAGAAAAATCGAACTTGACCACTGCGGAGACGACAAGGCTTCGCTCAATAAATTCGACGGAAGGTATCATCTGAGTTACGGCGGATTTTACGCGGTTTCTGACTGCATTTACGGCCCGTATCACTTTATCGGACATACGGCATCCACTATTGATCACAGCAGTTTCTGTGAGTGGAATGGTCAGGTCTTTCAGGCTGTAACCGTTAAGGAGCAGACTGAAATGTACCGGTCAAGCGGCCTGTGCTATGTTCACTTTAAAGAAAACGGAGAGATTGTCACCGACCCGCTTATAGTGGAATACGGTGTCGGTCAGTATAATTCGGACTGGAACAGGATTGAAGCCGAGTGGTATATGAAGGGTGTAAATGTCACAAAAAGAGAAAACAAATGC
>CADBOL010000215.1 GCA_902796295.1 Oscillospiraceae bacterium | reverse complement strand
CCAGACATAAATTACATCTTTGCCGTATCTCTTACATGTATCTTTAACGGTGGGATTAAACTCGGATACGCTCCTGAATCCCGCCTTAACAAGAGCCTGTTCAAACAGGGTTGCCTGCTCCTCATCCTTGAATGTGACTCTCTGAAGGAGTCTGAGGGGAGAGGAATCTTTTGGGTTTTTGAGCTGGCCGTCAACATAGCCGGTCTCCCACCAGTGCTTTGCGTATTTTCTGGTGAGCTGAGGCTCGTAACTGCCGTCTCCGTCTTCGTCCCAGAAGACAGTGAGCTCCATATAGAGCCAGTCGCTTTCATCGGCGCAGTTATAATGTCCTACCGCCGATTTTGTGCCTGCGGGCCTGGTGTAATAACCTATCTCACCGCCGACTGTGCCTATTTCGCCGGAAATATACTGTCCTTTCCAGAGCTGGACCATATATTCCTTGTTGTCGTAGTTGAATTTGATTCTGCTTGTTTCGATACTGAAATCTATGAGCTTTGCGCCTGCGTCATAGAGAACATTATATCCGAATTTTCTCTGAGTGCAGTTGGGTGAGGTGTCATCGTTATAAATGAATTCCTTGGGACCTATGACATCATAACCCATGCGGTAGAGACCGGTGAAATACATATCGTTGGGGAGTGATTCATCCGGCGTTGACGAAGCAGCGGGAGCAACTCCCTTTTTGGTGTCGGAATCGTTGAGCACCGGGATTGTGGCATCCTCCTCAACAACGACCTCAACCTCTGTGTTGCCGATAGCGATTTCGGTTGTCTTCGCTATTGTTTCGGCAACTTTTTTTGCGGTGGATTCCCTGCCTGCGCTTTCGGCTTCAATTTTCTGAGCGGCCGTTGAAGGCGCGGTTTCGGGGATTTTTTTTGACGTTTCGCTGAGAGTGTCGATTTTTGTGGTCGGCTCCTCTTCATAAGGCGTCTCTTCCTCAGATGAATCATCCGCTTCATCGGGGGGAACGCTGAGAGGCTCCTGCTCTGCTGTCAGGGTGCTGACCTGTGCCTCTTCCGTCTCGCCGGGGCTGCCTCTTTCGGCAGCGGCGAGCCCGTTTCTCGAGGCTCTGACACCGAGCACTGTAACCAGAGCGACGATGCACGCGAGCACAGCGGCACCCGCCAGGGTTACGGCGTTCAATCCTTTCTTCATTTTTAAACCTCCGTGAGCAAAATTACAAGGGGCATTATATTAAATTGTGTGGTGGAGATGGCGGTAATCGAAACCGCGTCCGAAAAACCTCTGCAGGGACTTTCTACGAGTGTATCTTACCGTTTGACATTCCCTCTCTCAGGCGCCGGTAAGCGGGCTCGGGAGTTCAGTAGACGAATTATTCATGACAAGCTATTCGCCTTTACTTGTTCACGTTCACTGCTGAGTGACGCCTCGTGTACAGCCGCAGTCCTCTGTACGGAGACGGCTGCTTTAATTAAGCAGCAAGAGCAACTGTATTGTTGTCGTTTAATTTTGAAAGTTTGCGGATTTTATAGCGGTCCCGCACCGCTACTCGCTTATCCGGGCTCGGATTCCCCGTCGAAATCCTTTCATCCCCGTATATCATTGACGCATAGAGCGTTCAATTTTTCTTTCGGCTTCCTTCTTAGCTGCAACCTCGCGTTTATCGTAAAGCTTTTTGCCTTTACAGAGCCCCAACTCAAGTTTGGCTCTTCCGTTTTTGAAATACAGCGTCAAAGGAATAATCGTGAGACCTTCCTGCTTGACTTTTGCATAGAGATTTCTGATTTCTTTCTTATGCATAAGCAGTCTTTTGACTCTCATCGGGTCTCTGTTGAAAATGTTTCCCTGCTCATAAGGGCTTATGTGCATGCCGCACACGAATATTTCAAGATTCTTTATCTGACACCAGGAATCCTTGAGATTGACCTTTCCGTTTCTGATGGATTTGACCTCTGTGCCGAAAAGCTCAATTCCCGCCTCGTATTTCTCGAGGATGTAATATTCGTGAAATGCCTTTTTATTCTGAGCCACGGGCTTGACTGTCTCTTTTTTATCCATAATCCTTCACTATATCAGTGTGAAAAAAGGGCTGTTTTGTTGCAAAAAATCAAAGAATTATTTTTTTATATTTCTTCTTGCAGAGTAAAAATCTCTCTTTGCCTGTTTTCTTTCCGCCTCTTTTTTCTCTGCCAGCGCTCTCTTTGCCTTGACCTTTGAGAGCGGCTTTCCTTTTTTGGGGTCGGCTTTTTTTGCCGGTTTTTTCTTTACCTGACCGTTTTCGTCTATATCAGGGTTTTCTTTATAAAGAACTATTACTCCGCCGATAACCTGGATGACCTCGCTCTGAGTTGCCGATGCAAGTTTATCGGCAAATTCGCGCGGTGTCTCCGGCGCGGAATCAAGCAGTACTTTTATCTTGATGAGCTCTTTGGTGCGGAAGGAGTCGAGTGTCTGCTCGATAACTCCGTCGGTGAGCCCGCCTTTTCCTATCTGAAACTCAGCTTCAAGCCCGTTTGCAAGGGCTCTGTATGAAGCTCTCTCTTTTCCTGTCATATTATTCTCCGATAAGCGAGGCGAGCTCTCTGAGAGCGGCGCCTCTGTGGCTTATAGCGTCTTTCTGCTCTGCCGTAAGCTGGGCAGTGCTGAGCTTGTAATCATATTTTTCCGCCATGAAAAGCGGGTCATAGCCGAATCCGCCTTCGCCCACGGGCTCGAAGCCGATTCTGCCGCGGCATTCACCGCGTGTTCTGAGGATTCTGCCGTCGGGATAAACGCAACATACCGCGCTTATGAAGGAAGCTCCGCGTTTTTCAAAAGGAACTCCCTCAAGCTCCCTGAGAACCTTTTTATTATTCTCTTCATCGTTGCCGTGAACTCCCGAGTATCTTGCGGAATAAACGCCGGGGGCTCCGTCAAGATAATCAACCGAAAGACCGGAATCATCTGCTATGCAGGGATATCCGCTCTCTCTGCATCCGCTCTCGGCTTTGATATATGCGTTCTCTTCAAATGTTGTGCCTGTTTCCTCGGCATCGGTAAGCTCTATGCCGAGATCCTCGGCAAGGTGAACTTTTATGCCGAGAGGGGAGAGAATCCTCTGAAGTTCATCACGCTTTTTTAAATTGTGGGTTGCGAGTATATAATCCATAATCAGTCTTCTTCGTCTTTTGTTTTTTCCGAGAAAAGGCTCTCCGCGAAATCTTTGGGATTAAAGGCTCTCATATCGTCTATTCCCTCGCCGACTCCTATGAATTTAACGGGAACCTTGAGGTCGTTTTTAATGGCAAGCACGACTCCGCCTTTTGCGGTGCCGTCAAGCTTGGTGAGGATAATGCCGGTGATTTCGGCGGCCTCCATGAATTCTTTTGCCTGCTGGATTGCGTTCTGACCGGTTGTCGCGTCAAGAACGAGGAGAATCTCACGGTCGGCATAGGGGAGCTGTCTGTCCATAATCCGGTAGATTTTGCTCAGCTCTTCCATAAGGTTTTTCTTATTGTGAAGTCTGCCTGCCGTGTCGCAGATAATTATATCGGCGTTTCTTGCCTTGCCCGCCTCAATGGTGTCATAGACTACCGCCGCGGGGTCTGCGCCCTCTTTATGCTTGACTATATCAACGCCGGCTCTGTCAGCCCAGATTTCAAGCTGGTCTATCGCGGCCGCCCTGAAGGTGTCGGCAGCGCCGAGGATAACCTTTTTGCCCTCGGATTTGAACATGGCCGCGAGTTTGCCTATGGAAGTGGTCTTTCCGACTCCGTTGACTCCTATTACGAGAACAACGGAGGGGATTGTTATCATATCGACTTCTTCTCCGCCGGAGAGGATGTCTGAAACAATGTTTTCTATTTCCTTTTGAACATCTTTGGCTTTGTGGAGATTTTTTTTGAAAACGGCATCTCTCAGGCGCGAGACAATCTCTTCCGCGGTTGTGATGCCGACATCTGCCATGATAAGAATCTCTTCAAGGTCGTCATAAAACTCGTCGTCAATCTCATTTTTGCCGTAGAGAGCCGAGTTTATGGCTCCAGACATATTGTCGCGTGTTTTTTTGAGACCTTTGTTGAGCTTGTTGAAAAATCCCATTAATCAGTGCTCCTTGGCGTTTTTGATGATGTTTTCAAGATTTCTGCGCAGAGCCGGATCCTTGTCAACCATTGCCCCCATTTTATTGATGGCGTAATGGATTGTTGTCCTGTCTTTGCCTCCGAAGAATTCACAGATTTCCTGCTGGGTGAGCTCTGTGCTCTCTCTTATGGCAAATATGGCAATCTGCCTTGCTCTGGCGGTTTTGTTGTCTTTCTTCCTTGAAATAATATCCTGAACGGGAAGGCCGAAAGTTCTTGCCGTTTCGGCGATAATCTTGTTGACAAGCTCGTTCACCGGAACTCCCTCGCTCGCAAGATCCCTGATGGCATTCTGCGCCATGGCGATATTTATCGAGGTGCCCTCGAGATTGACGAGGGCGTGGATCTTTTTGACTGTTCCCTCAAGCTGACGGATATTGGTCTTCACCTTTTCGGCAATGAATTCCGCCACATCCTGCGGAAGATTAAGGCCGAGATCCGATGCCTTGCGCTGGATTATCGCGAGACGTGTTTCAAAATCGGGCGGCTGAATATCCGCTATGAGGCCCTGCTCGATACGTGTCGAAATCCTGTCTTCAAGCTGGGGAATATTCTTTGCCGGTGTATCGGAGATAAGAACAATCTGCCGGTTATCCGCCATTAGTGTATTGATGGTGTGGAAAAACTCTTCCTGAGTGG
>CADBOL010000214.1 GCA_902796295.1 Oscillospiraceae bacterium | reverse complement strand
CCCGGGCGTTGAGAATGGCGTTTAGCTCGGCGTGGCAGACATAGGGATACTTCGTATCGTAATCGTCGCCCGTCCTGTCCCAGGGGAATTCATCGTCGCTGCAGCCCATCGGGAAGCCGTTGTAGCCCATTGACATAATCCTGTTTTTTCCGTTTACAATACAAGCGCCTACTCTTGTATTGGGGTCTTTGCTGCGGTAAGAGGATAATATGGCGATACCCATAAAATACTCGTCCCAGCTGATATAATCCGTTCTTTTGCCCAAAAAATTTACCTCCCTGCTTATAAATTATATAAATAATAACACAGCAGAAAGGTAAATTCAAGAATCTTGAATAATTTTATTTAATTAAAGATTTTATTTTTCTTTTGTAGGCGAGAAATTCATCCGACAGCGTAAAATCCTCATTTCTGGGTCTCGGATAATCTATCCTTATTTCGGTTTCAATCCTTCCTTCACTCATGACACACACCCTGTCGGAGAGAAGAATTGCTTCATCGATATCATGAGTAATAAACAGTGTTGAAAGCTTTATGTCTTCTGTTATTCCGAGATACCACTGCTGCATTTTCGCCCTCGTTATTGCATCAAGGGCAGAAAAAGGTTCATCGAGAAGCACAACGCCGTCGGAGGCAAGATATGTTCTGAGCAAGGCCGCTCTCTGCCTCATACCTCCCGAAAGAGCATAGGGATAAAGCATCTGCGTGCCGTCGAGACCGAATACTTTAAAATACTTATCCGCCTCAAGACGCGCCTCTTTTTTTGATTTGCCCTTTATGACAAGCGGCAAGGCTGCGTTGTCAATGACTCTTTTGAAAGGAAGAAGCAAATCCTTCTGAAGCATGTAACTTATTTTGCCGGGTTTTCCGGTTATATCCTCTCCGTAAAGAGACACTTTTCCGCTTTCGGGCTTAAAGAGACCGGAAAGCACATTGAAAAGAGTCGTTTTTCCTCCCCCGCTCACGCCGAGGATTGAAACAAACTCACCCTCCTCAAGAGCAAGGGAAATGTCCCTGAGCACATGTTTATCTCCGAAGGATTTATTGATTTTTTCAGCTGTAAGTATACTCATCAGGAAAGATAATCGTTTGAGAATCCCGTTCCGGCAGGTATCTCGGTATCAATGGCTTTGTTTTCATAGCACCATTTATAAAATGCGTCCCAGCGGCCGGCATCAATGACACCCCAGCTTTCGCCGTCGGCAACATACTGCCCGGAAATCCATCTCTGGCTCTTTTTAACAAATTCCTCTCTGCCTGCAAGTGCGCCGGTCTCATCGGCAGCGATGAGTATTTCAGCCGCCTCATCGGGGTTTTCAATCGCAAATTCATAACCCTTTTTGATTGCTCTGAGCGCTGCCTTCGCTGTTTCCGCGTCATTGGCAAGGAAGTCATTGTTGGCAATTATTACAGGTGAATAATAATCAAATGCGTCTTCATAATCTTTATAGAACGCGAAATCGAATTTGCCCGTCATCTCCGCGTTGATACCGTCCCAGGCATAGTAGATGCACAGAGAATCAAAGACTTTGTTTTTAAGCGCCTCGGCAGCGTTTGTGGGATAATCCTGAATATAATTGATTTTTGAGGGATCGCCGCCCGCGTTTTTGCAGAGATAATCGGTCATGGCAAGCTCGATGGGCGCCATATAAGTGGCGTACTTGTCGCCTTCAAGGCCTTTGGGTGTCTCAAGCTCACCTTCGCGCGCAAGGATACCCGCCGTGTTGTGATTCACAATAGCGGCAACCGCGGTAATACCGAGCCCCTGAATATAGCTCGGCGCGAGATAATCCTGAAAATCTATGGCTAACTGAACTTTTCCGGCGGCGCAGAGCTCCGTGGCTGTTCCCTCTTCGGGCTGTATAATCTCAACCTCAAGGTTTTCATCGGCAAAATAGCCGTTTTTTTCGGCGGCGAATATTCCCGAATGATTAGTGTTCGGCGTGTAATCAAGGCAAAGAACGATCTTCTTCTTTTCTGTTTCGGAAGCCGGTTTGCCGCTTCCGCACGAGGCGGCGGCAAAAACGAATACAAGCGCCATTAATAAAGCAATAAGTTTTTTCATTTATCTGTTCTCCTTTGATTTTATTTTATATGGCATTGACAGTTTTTCAATAAGTCTGACCGCAGCCATAAGTGCAAGCGAAACAATGCAGATAAAAATAATCACGGCAAACATCTTATCAAATGAATATGCCTTTTTCACTCTGGTCATATATACTCCGAGGCCGTTGTTTCCTCCGAGCCATTCCGCTATAAGAGCGCCTATCACAGCGTATGATGAGGCTATTCTCAGGCCGGAGAAAAATCCGGGCACAGCTCCGGGAAACTTGACGTGACGGTAAATCTGTATTTTCCCCGCTCCCATGGAGCGCATCAGATTCACGCTGTCGGCGTCAACGCTTTTGTAGCCGTCAAGCAGGCCGACGGCAACAGGGAAAAACGTCGTGATTATCACAAGTGTGATTCTCGGCGCCATACCGTAGCCCATCCACAGCACAAGCAGCGGCGCAATCGCAATAGTCGGTATTGTCTGGCTTATGACAAGCAGAGGATAAAAAGCCTTGAAAGCAAACGTGAATTTATCCATCAAAGTCGCGAGTATAAAAGCAAGAACTATACCGGCCAGAAGCCCGTATACCGCCTCCTGTAATGTATATACCGATTCCTTTGCCATATATCCGATATTATTTACAAAAGCGGAAAGCACCGCACCGGGGGAAGGCAGCATAAAGGAAGGCACCGCTTCAAAGCCCGTAACGGCGGACCATACCGCTATTATGACGGCAAGAGTAAAAACAGGCGGCAGAATATCACGCGTGATGCTTCGAAACCTTTTTGTCAATCGTGAGCACCTCTCCTTCGGGGCAGTATACGACTTTGATATATGAGCTGACACTCGTGCAGCCCGCTTTAATTGCAACCTTCTGGCAATTCGCGGCTATCTCCATAAGCTCATCATAGCTCTCACCCTCAACCGTCGTTTCAAACGGTCCGACATAGCAGTTGAGACCTGTGCTTTTGATATAAGCTATAACCTCGTCAACAATGCGTATAAGCTCGTCTTCGCTGTCCACCTGCGGCAGCACCTGAATTGCAATACTCGCTTTCATAAGATATTCTCCTTTACCAAAAAATAATAAACCCCGCACTGAAAGTACGGGGTAACATTAAGCACTATTCCCTACGCCCGCATTACCGGAATCAGGTTATGGGTATAATCTCAGCCGAAAATCAGCACCCCGTTGTTATTAACTTAAACTCTGATGAATCTTAACCGTAAAGATTATTTCCCGGATTTTGCTTCCGGTGTGTCGCGGTAATACTGAGTCTTGGGATCCGGATGTTTATTCTCTTCCCAGAGTTTATCAGCCACCGGCTTCCAGTCAGCTGCAAACTGCTCAGTCTTGGCCGTAAGCTCCTCAACGGATTCCTTCTCTACGAGGTCGGTCGAGAGCGCTTTTGTCTGATTTACTATCTGCCTGATGTATTCGGGATTCTCAAGCATCGGGCAAGGTCTCAGATGATTGTCATTAAAGGGCTGGTTATGATAATAGGCCATAAAGAGCGGGCTCTGAAGACCTTCAAGAAGTGTTTTATTCTTAATATTGGAATCCGAGAAATGGATGAAAACACAGGGCTCCATATCTCCCTCTGAGTTGATGTGGAAATAATTCCTGCCGCCGGCGATACATCCGCCGACATACTCGGCGTCATCCTGGAAATCCATAAAGAACATCGGCTTACCCGAATGAGTATCTCTGACTTTTTTGAGCCAGCTGTACATAAATGCTCTCTGATCGGGCTTCGGAATAAGATCGACAACCGCGTTTTTGCCGACCGGCATATAGTTGAAGTAAAATGCGAATTTAACACCCTTCTCAACCATAAGATCAAGGAACTCGTCACTCGTAACCATCGGAATATTCGCGCTTGTATAGCAGACGGAAATACCGAATATCAGGCCGTAGCTGTGCATAAGATCAATAGCCCTGATACTCTTTTCATAAGCGCCGGGGCCGCGTCTCATATCGTTGCTTGCCATATCGCCCTCAACACTGACGGCAACGGTGAGGTTTCCGAGCTTTTTCATTTCCTCACAGAATTTTTCATCAATGAGAGTGGCGTTTGTATAGCAGAGGAACATACAGTTGGGGTTTTCTCTGCAGAGAGTCAGTATATCATCCTTGCGGACAAGAGGTTCGCCGCCGGTCATCATATAGACGTGAGTGCCGAGAGCGGTGCCCTGATTTACAATGCTCCTCATCTCGTCAAGAGTGAGATTTGATTTATGGCCGTACTCCGCTGACCAGCAGCCTTTGCAGTTCATATTGCAGGCACTGGTAGGGTCAAGCAAAATGAGAAAAGGAATGTTGCAGTGATATTTTTCCCTGTTTTTTCTGACTGTCTTTGTGCCGTTGATACCGGCACCGATACCGAGAGCAAGCAGCATCTTCCTGAGATAATCTCCGTCACATTCGTCTATGACAGACATCGCAAATCTGTTCCATACATTGGAAGGATCCCTGACCGCTTCACGGAAAGAATCATAGTTTTTAACAGGGAAATCCGAACCCATCAGTTTCTGACCCAGATCGATAAGCTTTATAATATTGTCAGCCGGGTTTTTCTTTATATATCTGTATGCTCTGTCAAATGTAATGCCGGCGATAAAGCGCTGGATTTTTTCTTTAAATGTAATTATCACTGCCGCCCCCTTTCTCCGAACGGAAAATCTAAACAATCAAAGTATAATATAACACATTTTATTATTTTTTCAAGTATTTTCTTGATATTTACATTCTTTTATAGTATATTACATTTAATATTTAAGCGAAAAATCCGAAGGGACAATTATTGAATATGAAAGAATCAATGATGAAATTAAGGCACGCTTTCGGCCTTGCCGCAAGGATAATTATCACCGTCGGCATCGCCGTGCTTATCATCTGGAAATATGACTTTTTAAAGAATCTCGACATAAAGTCAATT